>NZ_JBNCKT010000556.1:0-200 GCF_049841675.1 Micromonospora sp. DT4 | reverse complement strand
TCGGCCCGTTCCCCACCCACGCCGCCGCCGACACGTGGCAACCCGACGGCGGACCCGGCCGCGCAGCCGACCGGCTCGTAGTGCCGCTGCACCCGGTCACCCTCCAGGAGGCCCAGCCGTGAACAGCACCCGACCCCTGGCACACCCAGAGCTTCCGCCGATCGTGGCCCTCGACGTCGACGGCGTCCTCAACCCCGCCA
>NZ_JBNCKT010000555.1:0-200 GCF_049841675.1 Micromonospora sp. DT4 | reverse complement strand
GTGGGGCGTTCCATCGTCGGCGCAGACACCGCCCGCGCGGCGTCGACACCGACCAGCACGCACCGGCGGCGACCCACATGTCGCCGTAACCCTTCAGCACTACCGGGGTGTGGTCGCCCACCTGCCCGGCCCGACCAGGCCGGCACGGGGTTGGCCCCACCCGTCTCCGCTGTGCGGTACCCACCGCCCGCGCACCCGGA
>NZ_JBNCKT010000554.1:0-201 GCF_049841675.1 Micromonospora sp. DT4 | reverse complement strand
CACCTTCGAAGGCCGCCTGTCCGCAGGCCGCAAGTAACCCATCAAAATCCAGTTACACCGTTAAGTTGACAGTCCCCCGAAGAAGGCCCTCTACCAATGCCTGACCGCGGAGACGTGGACCCGACCAGGGCTATTGCGTAGTGGTGTTGACCCTGGTCGCGGTCGGTATTTCGGTGGTCACGGCGGTGATGAGGTCGTGGG
>NZ_JBNCKT010000553.1:0-201 GCF_049841675.1 Micromonospora sp. DT4 | reverse complement strand
AGCGCCGGGGCGCGAGCCGAGGACGGTCTCGTCCGGGATCCGTGTATGGGGATCGATTCTGGTTACGTGTTCGAGCAATCCCCTTCGCACGAGCAGAGCCCCACACGAGTACGGCATGAGGCCAGCCTTGTGTGGGTCGACGGCCATGGCATGCACACCGGGGTTACGAAAGTCGAAAGGAAGGTCGGGAGCGGTGAAGGG
>NZ_JBNCKT010000552.1:0-202 GCF_049841675.1 Micromonospora sp. DT4 | reverse complement strand
AGGGTGTTCATCCCCGTGTCGAAGGGGTCGGCGTTCAGGGTGTTCACGCCCGCGGCGCTGCACGCAGCGTCGACAGAGTCGAGAGAGTCGATGACTGCCGCGATGTTCGGGTCCTGCTGCTCACTGATGTCAGCGGGAGGCAAAGGTCGCGGGGCGTGCATGCTCTTGTGAGCGAGGACGTAGTCGAGACTGATGTTATCCA
>NZ_JBNCKT010000551.1:0-205 GCF_049841675.1 Micromonospora sp. DT4 | reverse complement strand
CCAACAACGGCGCCAACTGCTGGGCACTCAGACGCACCTCCCGCGTCGAGCCACCAACCATCGGCATCGACCCGGCACCATCCTGCCCCACACCACCCAGGTCACGCACCGGCACCCGGACCGTCCCACCCACCGCCGGATGCACCACCACCGGCACACTGTCACCCCCACCAAGAAGCTCAAGATCACCCACCTGCGCCACATC
>NZ_JBNCKT010000550.1:0-207 GCF_049841675.1 Micromonospora sp. DT4 | reverse complement strand
CCTCAACGCCGACCCCTTCAGCACGGGGATGGGCACCTCGAACGACCCCTTCAGCACGGGGATGAACACCCTCAACGACCCCTTCGGCGCGGGAATGAACACCCTGCACGACCCCTTCGGCCTGGGGATGAACACCCTGGACGACCTCTTCGGCGAGATGCATGACGCTCAGATCGGCGGATCGTTCAACGACACCGCGATGGACCT
>NZ_JBNCKT010000549.1:0-207 GCF_049841675.1 Micromonospora sp. DT4 | reverse complement strand
GATCTGCTCGTTGGTCAGGCCCCTCGTCACCCAGTGCAGCAACTCGATCTCACGTTCGCCCAACGCGAGATGGCGGCACTCGGCGTCCCCGGTCAACATGCCCAGCATGTCGGCGGCCAGGTGCATCCCACCGTGCCGTACCGCGTCGACGGCGAGGAGCAGGTCGTCGACCTCCGTGTCACGGGTCAGGAAACCTCGCGCGCCGGC
>NZ_JBNCKT010000548.1:0-208 GCF_049841675.1 Micromonospora sp. DT4 | reverse complement strand
CGACCGTCAGAGCCCCCCACACCCAAGGCGGTCAACACCCAACCCGCCCGCACCACACAATCACCCCGCCCATTCCAGACCGGGAAACTCTTCACCGCTTCCACCAACACCCGCAGCGTTTCCGACCCGACATCCTCCACACCCACCGCCGCCGAACCCTCCGCCGCGGCCCGCAACACCCCCCACACCTCCTCCCCCCCGACCCCAT
>NZ_JBNCKT010000547.1:0-209 GCF_049841675.1 Micromonospora sp. DT4 | reverse complement strand
TCCGGCGGCGGGAGGCGGACACGGACGGTCTCCCGCCCGCCAGATCCCGGATCACATCACCGTACGACACCGACACCGGTGGGCCGCCAAAGGCGACGACCTGTTCTGGAACGGCTACAAGGTCCACCTGACCGAAACCTGCGACCACGAATCCGACACCACCGGCGACCACGGCGGCCAGAGCGGTCCCCGGTCGGCACCGAACCTGA
>NZ_JBNCKT010000546.1:0-209 GCF_049841675.1 Micromonospora sp. DT4 | reverse complement strand
TATCCACGGCGTCAGTCGTCATGGTCATCAGGTGCGTCTTTCTTGATCAGGAGTTACACCGTTCTTTTTACAGTCCCTGGCAGCCTGCTGTTCGCAGCGTGAGCGTGCTGTCCGTCGCCGTCGTTGAGGGGCGGATCTAGGGCCTGTCTTGTGGATCATGGTTGGTGGGGTAGGAACATCACGGGTGTCCGGAGTGTTACCCGAGCGCT
>NZ_JBNCKT010000545.1:0-210 GCF_049841675.1 Micromonospora sp. DT4 | reverse complement strand
GGAAGGTCTCCAACCGGATATGGCGCATAGATCAGGTCAAGTGGCTGTGGGTCGCTCTCTGGCGCCGTTGGTGAGATAGCCCCCATAGCCCCCACTGTTTTATCGAGACATCCCCATGGTTTGGTTGGTTGGCTTGGTTGGTTGGTTGGTTGGGTTGGTTGGTTGTGGGGGGTGTGGGTTGTGGTGGGTGTTGGGGTGGGTTGTCCGGAG
>NZ_JBNCKT010000544.1:0-210 GCF_049841675.1 Micromonospora sp. DT4 | reverse complement strand
TCTGTGAAGACGGTGATGGCCGGCACCCGTTTTCGGGTGCCGGCCATCGGTTGGTCTTTAGCTGTTCCAGAGGTGGGCGACGAGGTCGGTGGCCTGCTGCTCCCACTGGGCGTACGCGTCCGGGTAGGCCGAGACCTGCACGGTCTGGGCGGCGTCGGTCAGCGGCATGTCCTGCCAGCCGTCGACCTGCTTGAGGCCCTTGAGGAACGC
>NZ_JBNCKT010000543.1:0-211 GCF_049841675.1 Micromonospora sp. DT4 | reverse complement strand
GGACGTGGGTGACATCCGTGATGACGTTGTCACTGTTTTCGAGGATGCGGATGTCGAGGTCGAGAGCTCGGGCCAGGACGTAGGGCATGTCGAGGCCGAGCGGCGTGTCCCAAAGATCTGCCCTCTGCGAGGCATCCCGTAACAATTTGGCATACGACCCGGAGCTCATTGCGAGTTCGAGGATCCTCGGATCGCTTTCCGGGTGCTTTGC
>NZ_JBNCKT010000542.1:0-211 GCF_049841675.1 Micromonospora sp. DT4 | reverse complement strand
GCCGCTGGCACGTCGAGCGCACCAACGCCTGGCACAACGCGTTCAACCGGCTCCAACGCTGCTACGAACGCAAGGAGGAAGTCATCGACGCCTACTTCGACCTCGCCGACACGATCATTACTCTACGTAGCCTTATCCGGCAGGCATGGACCCTATACCGATGGGACACCCGCCCCACCCGCCGCCCATGATCTTGACCAATTTGCGCGAC
>NZ_JBNCKT010000541.1:0-211 GCF_049841675.1 Micromonospora sp. DT4 | reverse complement strand
GTTGTTTTTGGCGTGATGTTCGGGTTGGTCCGCTGGTGGACGGGGCCGCCGTGTTGTCCTGGCGAGGTGCCTCGTTGTTGACGGGCCGGGCTTGGGTCGGGCGGGTGCTGGGTCCGGCGGTGGGTAGCGTCAGCCGTGGCAGGGGCTCACCAGAGGTGATCAAAGGTGTCGATTGGCTGCCGGGGGGAGTGTCGGCTCCCGCGTCGCTGAA
>NZ_JBNCKT010000540.1:0-215 GCF_049841675.1 Micromonospora sp. DT4 | reverse complement strand
CTGCCGAACTGGATCCGGATGTGGTGGTGATCGACTGGCCGAATCGTGCCGTCGACGCGCTCGTCCGCATGCTGCCGACGAACTCCCGTGCCGTGCTGCTCTGCGACCCGACCGACCCGCCGGACCTCGGTCAGGCGATAGCCGCCGGCGCGCGAGGTTTCCTGACCCGTGACACGGAGGTCGACGACCTGCTCCTCGCCGTCGACGCGGTACGG
>NZ_JBNCKT010000539.1:0-215 GCF_049841675.1 Micromonospora sp. DT4 | reverse complement strand
GGCCCTGGACCACCGCGTTCACCCTCTGCTGGCAACGCCTGAACGCCCTACCCGCACCCACCTGAGCAGCAACAACCATCTCAGCGAGCCAGAGAGGGCCGCTCCCGGACATCGGAGAGGGTGTGTCGTTAAAACGGTGTATTGACCAGTAACCCAAAGGTGCCGTGGTTAGCCGGCTGCGTAGCGGACTTCTGGCTTGCCGAACAAGGCTTTCA
>NZ_JBNCKT010000538.1:0-216 GCF_049841675.1 Micromonospora sp. DT4 | reverse complement strand
AGGTCCATCGCGGTGTCGTTGAACGATCCGCCGATCTGAGCGTCATGCATCTCGCCGAAGAGGTCGTCCAGGGTGTTGTCCATCCCCAGGCCGAAGGGGTCGTGCAGGGTGTTGTCCATCCCCAGGCCGAAGGGGTCGGCGTTGAGGGTGTTCATCCCCGTGCTGAAGGGGTCGTTCGAGGTGCCCATCCCCGTGCTGAAGGGGTCGGCGTTGAGG
>NZ_JBNCKT010000537.1:0-217 GCF_049841675.1 Micromonospora sp. DT4 | reverse complement strand
GACGAGTACGGGGTGGCCCATGAGGGCACACGTGTGCGTCATCCATTCGATGGGATCGCTTCGGTCGCGCCGCCGGACGTTATCGAGCAGCCGCCGGTGGAGGCCGTCGCGGCGTCGGCGGATACGGTCGTTGAGGCGGCGTCGGCGGATACGGTCGTTGAGGCGGTGGGTGCGCCGAGTTGGTCGGTGCGGTTGCTCGGCGGGGTCAGGGTCGAGC
>NZ_JBNCKT010000536.1:0-218 GCF_049841675.1 Micromonospora sp. DT4 | reverse complement strand
GATTGTGTGTTCCGGGTGGGCGCGGTGTTGACCAGGCTAGGCGTGGCGGGAGCGGCCAGTGATGATGTGCCGGTCAGGTCCGCAGCCGGGGTCGCCGCCCGGTTGGGAGGTGTGTTCGCGCCCGCGAGGCTCACGGACCTCGCGGGGTTGGGGGTGGGGTATTCGACGGTGGCGTGGGTGCGTCGTCCTGATCACCCGCAGCACCTGGTGATCATTCA
>NZ_JBNCKT010000535.1:0-218 GCF_049841675.1 Micromonospora sp. DT4 | reverse complement strand
GCGAGATGGCCGAGATGCTGAAAGAAAAAGGCCGCCTCGAGGTCATCTACCTGAATGAGGACGACACATCGAGATTTAATGGCTTGAGGGTGCCCGGGAAGCCGCCACCGAAGCCCCGGCCACCAACAGCCAAGCAGGAAAAGGACAATCAGGAGCGGATCGCGGGGATTCAGCTTTGGGTGGGGCCAGATCGCGAGAACTCGGGCAAAATTCCCGCC
>NZ_JBNCKT010000534.1:0-219 GCF_049841675.1 Micromonospora sp. DT4 | reverse complement strand
CCACACCAAACTCCGGACAACCCACCCCAACACCCACCACAACCCACACCCCCCACAACCAACCAACCAACCAACCACAGAAAACCACGACACCCAGAGCGAGAGCGAGAGCGAGAAACGCTCCTGTGATAAAACGGCGGGACTGAACCGCCCCGGGTTAGATGGAGACATCGAAACCTGGAGGAACACCGGCGATGCCTGCACCGAAGAAGTACCCCG
>NZ_JBNCKT010000533.1:0-221 GCF_049841675.1 Micromonospora sp. DT4 | reverse complement strand
CAGCCACCTCGGCAAAATGCCCTCTCAAGACTTTGTCCCGACCATCGCACGAGAGCGACGCTACCTACTTGGTCACATGCTGCACCTCTTGAAAACTTGGGGGCTCGTGGTCGTGGGGGAGGATCTTAACGACGATCTTTACGGCACCCTGGAAAGCTTGGGATTCGAGCCCTTTCGTGTTGGCTATAGCGTGAGGATTTCGCCGGACCTTCCTTCTGTGA
>NZ_JBNCKT010000532.1:0-221 GCF_049841675.1 Micromonospora sp. DT4 | reverse complement strand
TGGATAACATCAGTCTCGACTACGTCCTCGCTCACAAGAGCATGCACGCCCCGCGACCTTTGCCTCCCGCTGACATCGGTGAGCAGCAGGACCCGAACATCGCGGCAGTCATCGACTCTATCGACGCTGTCGACGCTGTCGACGCTGTCGACGCTGCGTGCAGCGCCGCGGGCGTGAACACCCTGAACGCCGACCCCTTCGACACGGGGATGAACACCCTC
>NZ_JBNCKT010000531.1:0-221 GCF_049841675.1 Micromonospora sp. DT4 | reverse complement strand
TGTGAACTCGCCGCAGCATGTGGTGATGGTTCACCGGTCGGTAGAGGGCCATTGGTGGTTGGTGCAGACGCAGGCCAACAATGTCGCTGAGCGGGTGGTGCGCTTTGATCCGGTGGATACGAAAGCCGAGGAGGTCCTGGGACGCCTGATCCTGGTGCCAGCTGACGCGCATGGCCAGTTGTTGAGCGTGGGCGATGGTGGGCAGGTCACTACCGGTGACC
>NZ_JBNCKT010000530.1:0-221 GCF_049841675.1 Micromonospora sp. DT4 | reverse complement strand
GCCAGAGAGGGCCGCTCCCGGACATCGGAGACCCGGGCATACCGTCGTGACAGACGGCATCCCCACACCACACCACACCATAGGGGACAAAACGGTCAAGCCGAAAGCCCTACCGAGGGATCAAACACCCCTGACGAATCGAGGTTGAGGACCAACGCTCGGAGAAGTCCCGTTAGGCAAGATCAATTAGCGGGCACTCGAGTGGGGAGTCTGGCGGAGGC
>NZ_JBNCKT010000529.1:0-222 GCF_049841675.1 Micromonospora sp. DT4 | reverse complement strand
CACCTTCGAAGGCCGCCTGTCCGCAGGCCGCAAGTAACCCATCAAAATCCAGTTACACCGTTAAGTTGACAGTCCCTGCCGCAAAGCATGAAATGTTTTCCCGACGGGGTGAACCTTCTCCCCGGCATCCTTCACCTCTTTTGTATTGGCGGGAATTTTGCCCGAGTTCTCGCGATCTGGCCCCACCCAAAGCTGAATCCCCGCGATCCGCTCCTGATTGTC
>NZ_JBNCKT010000528.1:0-223 GCF_049841675.1 Micromonospora sp. DT4 | reverse complement strand
AACGTTTCCAGGCAGGCCCGTACCGACTCACCGGCCAACTCAAGGCGGTTGAGGTCCCGCACCGCGCTGATCACGTGAGTGGAATCGGTGCGCTGCCTACCACCAGCGGCGATCAGGCCCTTACCGGTCAACACGGTCAGCATCCGGGTGAAGACCTGTTCCTCCAGGCCGTGCTCGACCAGCCGGGTACGGAACTTGCTCAGCACGCTGGCGTCTAAGCCGG
>NZ_JBNCKT010000527.1:0-223 GCF_049841675.1 Micromonospora sp. DT4 | reverse complement strand
GGCCCTTGACACGATCTTCACATTCCCCATCTCGGTGTCTCCTTCGTTCGGAGTTACACCGTTTTAACGACACACCCGTGTGTGGAGCCGCACTCCTCCGGTGTCCAAGTCGCGGCCGTAGCCAGGCTTGATCGCCGCGTCGAGGCCAGCGTGGATTGATCCTGATGCCCGACCGGGCACCACGCCGATCGCTGTCAAAAGGAGCCAACTATGGCCGACCAAA
>NZ_JBNCKT010000526.1:0-224 GCF_049841675.1 Micromonospora sp. DT4 | reverse complement strand
CCGGTGTTCTGTTTCTTCTTGCCCGAGACGAACGCGCGCCTGCCGGGTCTGCCTGCTTTCGGGCGGCGGACCTGGACCTCGGTGCCGTCGATACGCAGTTCGACGCCCTCGGCGCCAGCGTAGGCGAACACGTCGGCCAGGGTCCGCAGCCGTACGCCGGGCTTGCCGGGCACGGCGAACCCGCGGGCGGCCAGCAGCGGACGGACCTCGCCGACGGCTCGGGT
>NZ_JBNCKT010000525.1:0-224 GCF_049841675.1 Micromonospora sp. DT4 | reverse complement strand
GGCGCCGCTCAAGCAGATGTCACAGACTTACGGCGTCACCATCCTGCACCGCGTCCCGGGCAACGCCACGGGCACCCCTGCCACGGCGACCAGCGCGAATCTGGACAACATCTGGCTAATCACCAACGGCCCCACCACCATCACCAAAGGTGAAAGCTTCACCAAACCGCTGGTCAAGAAGGCGGCCGCCACTCCCGCCCACATCCGCCCGCGTCCGGTGACAC
>NZ_JBNCKT010000524.1:0-226 GCF_049841675.1 Micromonospora sp. DT4 | reverse complement strand
GGTCACCGGTAGTGACCTGCCCACCATCGCCCACGCTCAACAACTGGCCATGCGCGTCAGCTGGCACCAGGATCAGGTGCCCCAGGACCTCCTCGGCTTTCGCATCCACCGTCGGATCAAAGCGCACCACCCGCTCAGCGACATTGTTGGCCTGCGTCTGCACCAACCACCAATGGCCTTCTACCGACCGGTGAACCATCACCACATGCTGCGGCGAGTTCACATC
>NZ_JBNCKT010000523.1:0-227 GCF_049841675.1 Micromonospora sp. DT4 | reverse complement strand
CAGGTGTCCACGAGTCTCTATACGGATCTGGCTCTCGACGCGCTGAAAATGGCGATCTGGCGCCGCGAATATCAAGGTGCTGACCTGCGCAAACTGGTCCATCACTCAGACAGGGGAGTCCAGTATCGAGCGATTCGCTACAGCCAGCGGCTCGCCGAAGCCGGCGCCGTCGCCTCGGTCGGGTCCAAGGGCGACTCCTACGACAACGCGATGGCCGAGGCGTTCAA
>NZ_JBNCKT010000522.1:0-228 GCF_049841675.1 Micromonospora sp. DT4 | reverse complement strand
CCGGGGGCGACGAGGACGGTGAGGTCGGTACGGCCGGTCAGCAGCGGGACGTGCTGGGTCCACGCCGCGGACCAGGCCCGCCAGTCGCTGGTGCCGGCCGGCGTCGGCGGTGCGCCCTGCTGTAGGTGGGTGCTGGGGTGTGACACGGATTGGCTCCTTCCAGAAGGGGTGGGCGGCGGTTAGCGCTTGCCGAGGGCGAGCGCGGTGATGGGTGTGCCGGTGTGTCGG
>NZ_JBNCKT010000521.1:0-229 GCF_049841675.1 Micromonospora sp. DT4 | reverse complement strand
TGCGTGTACCTCGCCGTGATGGCCCTGGACCCGACCGGCACCGGTCAACGCCGCTGGATCACCCGCTGGAAAGCCGCCCTGAACGCCTTCGAGATCACCTTCGAAGGCCGCCTGTCCGCAGGCCGCAAGTAACCCATCGAAATCCAGTTACAGGGTCTGTCATCCGAACGGTGTAACTTCTCTCCGTTCTATCGATGATGTTGGGCTGTTTACCGGCGGGCGGCGGAGA
>NZ_JBNCKT010000520.1:0-229 GCF_049841675.1 Micromonospora sp. DT4 | reverse complement strand
GCCTCGTCCACGATCGGGCCGGCAGCTTGGCGATCAGGGCGTCGACCCGGGTGGTGGTGAACAACCCGGAGGCGACCCCGTCGTCGCAGCGGGTGGCCATCACATACGACACGTCCTGTTCCTGCAACCAGCCGCGTAGGCCCGGGTTCTGCCCGTAGGCCTCATCGGCGGTGAACCACGCGAACGGCACCCCAGCGGCGATCGCTCGCTCCAGCATCGCCCGCGCCTG
>NZ_JBNCKT010000519.1:0-229 GCF_049841675.1 Micromonospora sp. DT4 | reverse complement strand
CCGACGGCCGGTGAATGATCACCAGGTGCTGCGGGTGACCAGGACGACGCACCCACGCCACCGTCGAATACCCCACCTTTAACCCCGCAAGGTCCGTGAGCCTCGCGGGCGCGAACACACCACCCAACCGGGCGGCGATCCCGGCTGCGGATCTGACCGGCACATCATCACTGGCCGCTCCCGCCACGCCTAGCCTGGTCAACACCGCGCCCACCCGGAACACACAATC
>NZ_JBNCKT010000518.1:0-230 GCF_049841675.1 Micromonospora sp. DT4 | reverse complement strand
TGCGCTGCACGTCGCCGGGCAGAGCCGGCCCCGACAGTGGCAGGGCCAGCATGTCCGACTCAAAGTCGTCGCGGACGGGATACTGGCTGGCGCCAGAGGCCCAGACGCCGTCGTCAAGGCTGAGTTGGGGTATATCGGAGGTCTGCATGAGGGCATCAGGGCCGTCCGGTGGATACATGACCGAACCGGCACCGATCGCCGCCGACATCCCCTCAGCCGTTGGCAACCAA
>NZ_JBNCKT010000517.1:0-230 GCF_049841675.1 Micromonospora sp. DT4 | reverse complement strand
CTCATCCAACGCCCCCACCGCCAGCCGCCCCACACCGGTCCGATCACGACCCGAGCAGCCTCACCCTCAGTCACCCGCTGACGACGGACACACGGTGCGCACCTCTGCAAGATCAGCTGTACCTAGCTCTGCACTCCAGGCCGTACCCCGACACCATAGACCACAAGGTCGGCACGGGTGTCGTGACGCACCTCCTCTAGCACGACTCGGACGGTGCCGGCCACGTCGAC
>NZ_JBNCKT010000516.1:0-231 GCF_049841675.1 Micromonospora sp. DT4 | reverse complement strand
ACGTGAGAGACTTCTTCGCCGTCTATGACGCCTGGCTCGACGAGAAAGACGCAAACGGTATACCCCATAACATCGGGAAGATGCCGGACGCCACGCTGGAGCGACCCAATCCGAATAAGCCAGGCAAGCAGTTCGAGCTCGGCCATTTTATGTCCAATCTCAAGAGCAACGGGCATGCCGACCCGGACGGCGAGATGGCCGAGATGCTGAAAGAAAAAGGCCGCCTCGAGG
>NZ_JBNCKT010000515.1:0-231 GCF_049841675.1 Micromonospora sp. DT4 | reverse complement strand
AGCCCACCCCGAGCACCAGCGCCGTACCCGCGAGCACCACCGGCGAACACCAGCACCTCACCCACACCGACGCGCCATCACAGCACATCACCGCCGGCCCACCCGAGCTCTTCTACCTCCCTGCCCACGCCCAACACGACTCCGACGGCGACTTCGGCGACCTCTTCAGCGACGAGGGAGCCGACACCCCCGCCGGCAGCCAATCGACACCTTTGATCACCTCTGGTGAGC
>NZ_JBNCKT010000514.1:0-234 GCF_049841675.1 Micromonospora sp. DT4 | reverse complement strand
TTCGCATCCACCGGATCAAAGCGCACCACCCGCTCAGCGACATCGTCAGCCTGCGTCTGCACCAACCACCAATGGCCCCCTACCGACCGGTGAACCATCACCACATGCTGCGGCGAGTTCACATCACGCCTGTACACCAGCGTCGACCGTCCCGCCTCCAACCGGGCCACATCCCCCGCTGTCGCCGGCGTGAACACCCCACCCAACCGCGCCGCCAACGACGCCACCGTCACC
>NZ_JBNCKT010000513.1:0-234 GCF_049841675.1 Micromonospora sp. DT4 | reverse complement strand
CGGCCGGGAGTAGACTGTGACGTAACAGGCGTGACGAAATGGGGTGTGGTCCATGCCGAAAAAGCGGGGCCAGGCCGTGTGGCTGTCCCAGATCCTCTCCGAGTGGGCACGCGTGCCCGTGACGGTCGCCTGGGAGGCCGAGGGGGTCGGGCGGGGTGACTGGTGGGTGCGGTGGTCCGACGGTCCGACGGTCGAGGCGATGCGCGCGCACGCCCGCTCGCACGGGGTGTACCT
>NZ_JBNCKT010000512.1:0-234 GCF_049841675.1 Micromonospora sp. DT4 | reverse complement strand
AGCGCCGTACCCGCGAACACCACCGGCGAACACCAGCACCTCACCCACACCGACGCGCCACCACAACACATCACCGCCGGCCCACCCGAGCTCTTCCACCTCCCTGCCCACACCCTCCCCCACCAACACGACTCCCACGCCCAACACGATTCCGACGTCGAGGACGGCGACCGCTACGGCGACCTCTTCAGCGACGAGGGAGCCGACACCCCCGCCGGCAGCCAATCGACACCT
>NZ_JBNCKT010000511.1:0-237 GCF_049841675.1 Micromonospora sp. DT4 | reverse complement strand
GTTCGCCCGGGTGGAACCGCGGCGGGCTGCGGCCGGGTTCGTCACCGGGCTGCTCGCGGGCCTGGAGATCAAGACGAGCTGGCAGTTGGCTGAGCAGGCCGGGCATACCCGGCCGGACAAGATGCAACGGCTGCTCTATCGGGCGAGATGGGACGCCGACGCCGTGCGGGACGACGTGCGGCAGGTCGTCGTGGACCGGCTCGGTGACCCCGACGGGGTCCTCGTGGTCGACGAGAC
>NZ_JBNCKT010000510.1:0-238 GCF_049841675.1 Micromonospora sp. DT4 | reverse complement strand
AGCCCCCCACACCCAAGGCGGTCAACACCCAACCCGCCCGCACCACACAATCACCCCGCCCATTCCAAGCCGGGAAACTCTTCACCGCCCGCACCAACATTTGCAGCACTGGCTCGGAATCCTCCACACCCACCGCCGCCGAACCCACCACCGCAGCCCGACGCAACACCCCCCACACCTCCTCCCCCCCGACCCCATACTCCGGCGGTAACACCACCTGAGCACCACCAGGAAACGC
>NZ_JBNCKT010000509.1:0-239 GCF_049841675.1 Micromonospora sp. DT4 | reverse complement strand
GGGTTGATCTTGACGGGTCGTCCCGGAAAGGAGCGTTTCCGGGACGGGTGACGCCCCGCCTCGGGGTCCGGCCACGGCAAGGGCAAAGCGGCCATGACTGGATCTTGAATGGTGTTTCGGCTGGTCCGCGGCCTGGGTCGGCTGCCGCGTATTAGTTGAGAGCATTTTTGTTGCAGTCGAAGATTGCGTTACTTAGTGTGATGAGTTGTGCGTTTTTGTCGGGGTGCTGTGGTGCGAGG
>NZ_JBNCKT010000508.1:0-240 GCF_049841675.1 Micromonospora sp. DT4 | reverse complement strand
TGATGTCGAGGCGGACATCATGCCCGCCCGGGCGGTGGACGGCGGATCAGTCAGCGCGTGCGCCAGTGCCGTACCCGCCACCGGGTCACCGGCAGTGACCTGCCCACCATCACCCACGCTCAACAACCGGCCATGCGCGTCAGCTGGCACCAGGATCAGGCGCCCCAAGACCTCCTCGGCTTTCGCATCCACCGGATCAAAGCGCACCACCCGCTCAGCGACATCGCTGGCCTGCGTCTG
>NZ_JBNCKT010000507.1:0-242 GCF_049841675.1 Micromonospora sp. DT4 | reverse complement strand
CCTTCACTCCCGCCGGCTGGCCGGGTGGGCGATCGCCGATCACATGCGCACCGAGTTGACCATCGACGCACTGAACGCGGCCCGGCGCACCCGCGGCAGCCTGGACGGGGCGATCTTCCACAGTGACCACGGAGCCCAATACACATCGAAGGCCTTCGCCGCCGCCTTGCGCCGCCGCCGGGGTCCGACAATCGATGAGCAAGGTCGGCAGCTCGGCCGACAACGCCCTCGCCGAGTCGTTC
>NZ_JBNCKT010000506.1:0-242 GCF_049841675.1 Micromonospora sp. DT4 | reverse complement strand
AGGTGTCGATTGGCTGCCGGCGGGGGTGTCGGCTCCCTCGTCGCTGAAGAGGTCGCCGTCCTCGCCGTCGGAATCGTCCTGGGCGTGGGAATCGTCCTGGGCGTGGGAGTCGTGTTGGTGGGGGAGGGTGTGGGCAGGGAGGTGGAAGAGCTCAGGTGGGCCTGCGGTGATGTGTTGTGGTGGCGCGTCGGTGTGGGTGAGGTGCTGGTGTTCGCCGGTGGTGCTCGCGGGTACGGCGCTGG
>NZ_JBNCKT010000505.1:0-243 GCF_049841675.1 Micromonospora sp. DT4 | reverse complement strand
TGGGACGGGTTTCGGGACTCGCCGTCCTGGGCGAATGCCCCGCAGGGTTGATCTTGACGGGTCGTCCCGGAAAGGAGTGTTTCCGGGACGGGTGACGCCCCGCCTCGGGGTCCGGCCACGGTGAGGGCAAAGCGGCCATGAGTGGATCTTGAATGGTGTTTCGGCTGGTCCGCGGCCTGGGTCGGCTGCCGCGTATTAGTTGAGATCATTTTTGTTGCAGTCGAAGATTGCGTTACTTAGTGT
>NZ_JBNCKT010000504.1:0-243 GCF_049841675.1 Micromonospora sp. DT4 | reverse complement strand
CAACCTCGCACCACAGCACCCCGACAAAAATACACAACTCATCACACTAAGTAACGCAATCTTCGACTGCAACAAAAATGATCTCAACTAATACGCGGCAACCGACCCGGGCCCCGGACCCAGCCGAAACACCATTCAAGATCCAGTCATGGCCGCTTTGCCCCTACCGTGGCCGGACCCCGAGGCGGGGCGTCACCCGTCCCGGAAACGCTCCTTTCCGGGACGACCCGTCAAGATCAACCC
>NZ_JBNCKT010000503.1:0-243 GCF_049841675.1 Micromonospora sp. DT4 | reverse complement strand
TCGTGCTGGTGTTCGCCGGTGGTGCTCGCGGGCACGGCGCTGGTGCTCGCGGTGGGCTCGGGCGGGTGGGGTGTGAGTAATGTCTGGAAGGGGTCCCATGCCCCGATGCCGTAAGGATCATCGCCGTTTGCGGCGGCGGGCAGGTGGTCGTGGGCCCCGACAGCGATGCCGGTCAGTGGCGCCGTCCACTGCCCGGATGCGAAGTCCTGCGATGTGAGGTCGAGCATCGCCTGGTCGAAGGGC
>NZ_JBNCKT010000502.1:0-243 GCF_049841675.1 Micromonospora sp. DT4 | reverse complement strand
GACGACGACCCGGTCCACACTTCTGTCGTGACGGCAGGGTCGGTGGAAGCGGCCATCATGCCCGGCGTGGACGTGCCCGCCGGATCGGTCGACACGTCAGTGAGGACCGGACCCGTCAACGGTGTTCTGCCCCAAGTCTGATCGAGCCAGTCATACGCCTCACGCAGCAGCTCGTTAGGGTATTCAGACGGCACTTCCCACAGCTCCCCCGTGCCGTCCGACTCGCTGGGCTGCTCCCGCACC
>NZ_JBNCKT010000501.1:0-244 GCF_049841675.1 Micromonospora sp. DT4 | reverse complement strand
ATAACTAATCGACGCCGCACCACCATCAGGCAACACCGCATGCGTCGGACCCGCATCAGTGAAAGCACTAAACACCGAGCCATCCGCCGACACCTGCGACACCACATGACTCGAACCGTCGTACGACACCTTCGAACCATCATCGAACGACCACGTACTACCACCACGCGCATACGAGATCGACGCGACACCACCATCCGGCAACACCGCATGCGTCGGCCCGTCATCGGTGAAAGCACTAAAC
>NZ_JBNCKT010000500.1:0-245 GCF_049841675.1 Micromonospora sp. DT4 | reverse complement strand
CGTTCGCCCAGGACAGCGAGTCCCGAAACCCGTCCCAAAACCGGCGTGTCCAAGCCGGGATTACAGGACGTTCCCGGGACGATCGGCGACATGACCCAAGCCCCCGCCCGCGCCGCCACCCCGCCACGCCCGCACAACCGCATCCGCGTCGGCTACGCCCGGGTCAGCCAGGGCTATTGCGTAGTGGGGTTGCCCCTGGTCACGACAGGATTGCTGGTGGTCACGGCGTCGATCAAGTCGTGTGG
>NZ_JBNCKT010000499.1:0-246 GCF_049841675.1 Micromonospora sp. DT4 | reverse complement strand
CGTAGGGGTTGTCACCGTCTGGGGCGTACACCTGGCCATAGGGTGGGAAAGCGGCGCTGACGGGTTGCGTCCACTGCGAGGGTGCGAAGTCCTGCGGCCACGGGTTGTCTACCAGTTCCTGGCTGCCGGGCAGGCTGATCCCGTACTCGGCCGGGTCAAGCATCATCGCGTCGAACGATCCGCCGGGCGGGTCAATCATCATCGGGTCGAACGATCCGCCGGGCGGGGCGGGGATCGTCGAGGTGA
>NZ_JBNCKT010000498.1:0-248 GCF_049841675.1 Micromonospora sp. DT4 | reverse complement strand
CACCACAACAACCCCCTCCCCGGCCTTGACGACGTCCTCTGGGCCGCTGGCGCCAGCCAGTACCCCGTCCACGACGGTTCCGAGCCGGACATGCTGGCCCTGCCACCGTCGGGGCCGGCTCTGTCCGGTGACGTGCAGCGCGGTGTCGAGCCGCCGCTGCGCACCGAGTCGGCATCCGAGATCCATGATGGCGGCGATAGCCAGAGCGCTGGCGGCACCGCGTCCGGGTTCGTCCAAGGCCGAAGGAG
>NZ_JBNCKT010000497.1:0-250 GCF_049841675.1 Micromonospora sp. DT4 | reverse complement strand
GCTGCCCACCGGACGACGACTTTCCCCAGGGTTTGGGGCCGACGGCGTCACTGTCGGCGCTGCCCACCTTCGACGAGGAGCGACCGACGATCCTTGGGCGAGAGCAGGTTGAGGCGGTGCGCGAGGTGTACGGCCTCCTCGCGCATCCCGCGGTCCGGGGGAACCGGGGTCTGCAGACCGCGCTGCGCCGGCTGGTCCTGGCCGGGGCCGACCGGGTGCCAACCGACCGGCTCATCGACCTGATCGTCTG
>NZ_JBNCKT010000496.1:0-250 GCF_049841675.1 Micromonospora sp. DT4 | reverse complement strand
GCTGCCCACCGGACGACGACTTTCCCCAGGGTTTGGGGCCGACGGCGTCACTGTCGGCGCTGCCCACCTTCGACGAGAAGCGACCGACGATCCTTGGGCGAGAGCAGGTTGAGGCGGTGCGCGAGGTGTACGGCCTCCTCGCGCATCCCCCGGTCCGGGAGAATCGGGGTCTACAGACCGCGCTGCGCCGGCTGGTCCTGGCCGGGGCCGACCGGGTGCCAACCGACCGGCTCATCGACCTGATCGTCTG
>NZ_JBNCKT010000495.1:0-250 GCF_049841675.1 Micromonospora sp. DT4 | reverse complement strand
AAGTCGAGCAAGGCGATCTGACCGCCAGGTCGGATAAGGATGTTATCCGGGTGGATGTCCTGGTGGGTGTTCACCATTGGGTGGTCACCGAGCATGTCGGCCAGGACGGTGCCGCGGCGGCGGGCAACCTCTTCAAGGTCGGCGGGGATCAACTGATCTCGTCCGAGACGATTAAGCAGGTCGGACAGGTGGCGAACGCGGGAGGCGGGTGTCGCGGGGACGGCGATGGTTGACCCGTTGTGCAGCAGCG
>NZ_JBNCKT010000494.1:0-251 GCF_049841675.1 Micromonospora sp. DT4 | reverse complement strand
GGAAGATCGCCGAACTTCTGCAAGCCAGTGGACTACAGACGGACATTCGGAACAAAAAGGTTTTTGTAGTTAACCCGGAGGAGTTGCCCGCCTCCACGGTGGCGCCGGTGCCCGCCGCGACGCAGAAGACTACCAACGCGGCTGCGGGCATCAGGCGGGACATGGATTGGGGGGACGCGTCGGGCTCTGGTGTGCCGGCGGTGAGTGAGTCTGTCATCCTGCCGCCGGGTGTCGAGCAGGATGCGGACTAT
>NZ_JBNCKT010000493.1:0-252 GCF_049841675.1 Micromonospora sp. DT4 | reverse complement strand
GCTGACCGGCCGTACCGACCTCACCGTCCTCGTCGCCCCCGGCGCCGCCGGGGACGCACCCGAGTGCTTCTACCCCGCCCTCAACCGGATCGAGGTCGACGCCACCTACATCGCCGACCGCCCCGACGCCACCGACCCAACGAAGGCCCGACACAAGCGCCTCGTGCCCACCGGATACGGGCTGCTCGTGCACGGCGCCGCGCACGCCGCGCACAGCCGCTGGACCACCCCGCCCGGCACCCCGCCGATCCT
>NZ_JBNCKT010000492.1:0-254 GCF_049841675.1 Micromonospora sp. DT4 | reverse complement strand
AAGGGCGGGAAAGATCCCCCCTGCATCCGACCCCCCGGTCACGCTCCCGGAAACGGGGGACGTCATTGATCTCGGCGCGCGGATGGGTGGTCTCATCTACAAGGGGCGTGTGGATCCGCAGGGGATGATCGCTCAGGCTCTGAGCGACCGTGGGTTGCAGACGGAGTCTCGGGGCGACAAGACCTTTCTTGTGCGCCCGAAGGAGGTGGCCGGTGGGGAGTTGCGGTCGGTGTCCGCCGCGACGCAGAAGGTCG
>NZ_JBNCKT010000491.1:0-254 GCF_049841675.1 Micromonospora sp. DT4 | reverse complement strand
GTAGGCCTTGTCGGCCAGGATCCGGGCGGGTCGGGTACGCGGGCGTCCGACTCGGTGTGGGATGCGGATGGCGTTCATTACTGGCTCGTATCCGATGCGGTCGTGGCGTTGACCGGCGGTGGTGTGTCGGCTGATCGGGCGGCTCGCGCGGTCGGCGGCCAGGTGCAGCTTGGTGCCGTACCCGCCGCGGGAGCGGCCCAGGGACTCGCGGTCCTTGGGCTGCTCGTCCGCGGCGGTCAGTGTTTTGGGTGGCC
>NZ_JBNCKT010000490.1:0-258 GCF_049841675.1 Micromonospora sp. DT4 | reverse complement strand
CCGTGGACGAGCGTGTCGCCGCCATCACCACGTGGGTGCAGAAAGACCCCACCAACCGTCGGAACACAATCCCCCCTAAGGGCGATTCTGTGAATGTCGGAGGAAAGGAATACCCCGTCGGACAGATTCTCCATAACCTGACACTAGTTGGGGCGTTTTCCGACGATGACAAGCTTGCCCAAGCCCTGGAGGACGCCGGATTCACGGTCAAACGCGACGGTGGCGGACATATGCATATCGTCGGGTTTCAGAGAATGA
>NZ_JBNCKT010000489.1:0-259 GCF_049841675.1 Micromonospora sp. DT4 | reverse complement strand
ACCAGATCCTCGACTGGTTCGCCGGCCTGCTGCTGGACTGTCTGAACGGGCTCATCACCGCGATCACCCACGCGCTGTTGATCACCCCGGACGTGACCAGCCTGCCGCAGGTGCAGGCGCTGACCGGGCGGTCGATCTGGGTCGTCGACACAGTATTCGTCCTGGTGTTCGTCGCCGCCGGCGTCCTGACCATGGTCGCCGGCGGCGACGAACGCGCCCGCTACACCGCCAAGGATCTCCTGCCGCGGTGCGTCGTCGG
>NZ_JBNCKT010000488.1:0-261 GCF_049841675.1 Micromonospora sp. DT4 | reverse complement strand
CAAAAACCTTTTTGTTCCGAATGTCCGTCTGTAGTCCACTGGCTTGCAGAAGTTCGGCGATCTTCCCCGTCGGATCCGAAGTCCCCAGACTGACGAGATTGTACATCGACTTACCGATGTCAGTAGCTTTAGTTCTTCCCGAGAGCGTGATCGTAGTTGTCCCTGGAGGGATCGTTCCCGGGGGCTTGATCTGAGCATCCCGTGGAGCGGTCGTTCCCGGCACACCCTTGAGCCAGGCGTCATAAGCGGAGAGAAGGTCCT
>NZ_JBNCKT010000487.1:0-262 GCF_049841675.1 Micromonospora sp. DT4 | reverse complement strand
GGGGGTGCATGTGGTGTGGGTCGATGGGGAGTCGGTGGCCTCGGGGTGGGTGCGCGAGGTGGTGGGGGGGCGTGCGGTTTCTGTGCCGGGGCGGTCGGTGGTGACGTTGGCGTCGGCGTCGGCGGCGTCGTCGTCGTCGGTGGCGGCGGTGGGTGGGTGGGAGGCGTTGCGGTGGGTGGGTGAGTTGGGGTTGCCGGTGTGGCGGCGTGCGGGTGTGGTGCCGGGGCTCGCCTCGGGTGATCAGGTGGTGTTCCCCGGTGGT
>NZ_JBNCKT010000486.1:0-262 GCF_049841675.1 Micromonospora sp. DT4 | reverse complement strand
ATCAAGGAACACTCCACCGACCTCAACACCAACGAACGACAAAACTGGATCGACGCCATCACCGACCTCGCACGCCACCACCCCACCAAACAAGACCAATTCCTAGAACTCGGCAAAGAGATCCTCAACTGCGGAAATGTTGGGACTGTGGGTGGTTGAGAAGACCATTGCCGTGCTGCGCTGGTGGGTCTGTCATCCGAACGGTGTAACTTCTCTCCGTTCTATCGATGATGTTGGGCTGTTTACCGGCGGGCGGCGGAGA
>NZ_JBNCKT010000485.1:0-263 GCF_049841675.1 Micromonospora sp. DT4 | reverse complement strand
CAGTCAACACGTCAGTGAGGACCGAACCCGTCACCGGTGGTCCCACCCGAACCTTCCCGCCGTCGATGGCGAGCAACCGTCCCGACTCATCGGCGGGTAGCAGGATCGGTCCTGCCAACACCGACGCCGCACCAGATAGCCGCTCACCCCGCGACCCGTCGGTCGGCCGGAACGGGATGTAGCGGTTGGCGTCGTCGTTGGCTTGGGTCTCCACCAACCACCAGTCCTCAACCGACGGCCGGTGAATGATCACCAGGTGCTGC
>NZ_JBNCKT010000484.1:0-265 GCF_049841675.1 Micromonospora sp. DT4 | reverse complement strand
CCACCCTGCTCACCGCCGTGGGCGACCTCGCCACCGCCGGAAAACTCGACGCCGGCCTCGAAGGCGGCCTCACCACCGAACGCCTGGCCGCTATGGTCACCGCTGTCGGCACCACCGACATCTCCGCATCACTACTCCACGTCCTCGGCACCATCATCAAGGCAGGACAATTCACCGACGCCACCAGCTTCATCGAAAACAACCGCAACAAACTCACCGTCGAACAGAAACAACACTGGGTCGACGCGATCGCCAAACTCGGCAA
>NZ_JBNCKT010000483.1:0-265 GCF_049841675.1 Micromonospora sp. DT4 | reverse complement strand
CTACCCACCGCCGGGCCCAGCACCCGCCCGACCCGAGCCCGGCCCGTCAACAACGAGGCACCTCGCCAGGACAACACAGCGGCCCCATCCACCAGCGGACCAACCCGAACATCACGCCAAAAACAACGCCAGAAGCCGTACCCCAGCAAAGATCGCAAGCAAGAAAACCATGGCCCCTGGCGGGGCCACGGGTCTGTCATCCGAACGGTGTAACTTCTCTCCGTTCTATCGATGATGTTGGGCTGTTTACCGGCGGGCGGCGGAG
>NZ_JBNCKT010000482.1:0-266 GCF_049841675.1 Micromonospora sp. DT4 | reverse complement strand
AGCCGCCGCGCATCACGTACCGCAACACCCATACACGGACAACGATCACGGCACCTTTGGGTTACTGGTCAATAACCGGGTCCCTGTCGTGGATGTCGGTGGCGCATGACACCGGGGACCAGAGCAGTTCGGCTACGTTATCGCTGATCAAGAGGCCGAAGATCTCCTCGACGCAGGCTTCCTCTGTGCGATCGAGGCTCAGATCGTCGATGCGTTGCCAGTTCGCCATCAGCGCGTCGAAGGTCCCGACCTCGCTCCACGGCACC
>NZ_JBNCKT010000481.1:0-267 GCF_049841675.1 Micromonospora sp. DT4 | reverse complement strand
GATCAATGCCCGATCCGAAGCGTGCATCAGTGCACGCGCCTCACTCACCGACCCCTGCCGACGGCAGGAGAAAGGGGGCCATGCGCCCATGACCAGCACCCCAGCCAACACGACCACCGATACGGCCGTAACAGCGCCACTGGCACCCAGCGTCGCGAAGGTCCTCGCCGCGCTGCACCGCCTCGGCGAGGCCACCGCCGCCGCCATCGCCACCGAAGCCGGCCTCGGCTACTCCACCACCACCCCGAAACTGCGCACCCTGGAAAC
>NZ_JBNCKT010000480.1:0-268 GCF_049841675.1 Micromonospora sp. DT4 | reverse complement strand
CACCGACCCCGCTCGTGACGAACCCGCCACGCCGAAACCCACCCACGATCAGCCACGCGCGGAATGCAGGGCTAGCGCCTGGATCGAGCTGTCCGGCATTTCGCTGACGACGAAGGAACCAGCCGGTTCGAGCGGGCTCGACAAGGCTTCGCCGACGTTGGCGTCGTAGGTGCTCTGTGCCGACCAGTATCCGCTTATTGACCAGTAACCCAAAGGTGCCGTGATCGTTGTCCGTGTATGGGTGTTGCGGTACGTGATGCGCGGCGGC
>NZ_JBNCKT010000479.1:0-268 GCF_049841675.1 Micromonospora sp. DT4 | reverse complement strand
AAGGCGGCCTCGACCATGGCGGTCTTGCCGGTGCCGGGCGGCCCGTACAGCAGCACGGGCACCTGCTGGGTGCGCAGCCGCCGCAGTTCCTCGACGTCCCAGCCCCGGCCGAGCCGCCGCGGGTGGTACAGCGTGCCGTTCGGTCGCGGTACGGGCGCGGGCCG
The DNA here is from genome assembly GCF_049841675.1 of Micromonospora sp. DT4. Lineage (NCBI taxonomy): Bacteria > Bacillati > Actinomycetota > Actinomycetes > Micromonosporales > Micromonosporaceae > Micromonospora > Micromonospora sp. DT4. Next base: position 104 of record NZ_JBNCKT010000479.1, on the reverse strand, counting down.
TCCCTGCCGGCCACCACCGCTGCTGCCGCTGGAGCGGGTGCGGGGCGCGGCGGGTGGGAGGGTGCCGGCGGCGTCGATGCCGGCCTGGGTGATCTGGAAGCGGT
>NZ_JBNCKT010000478.1:0-269 GCF_049841675.1 Micromonospora sp. DT4 | reverse complement strand
CGACCGTCCATATCGGCATGCACACCGGTCAGCCGTACGCGTCGACCTCCACCGACCACAGCGGTAGCCAGCAGCACACGCCTGGCTTGTCGTCTGCCACGGGCCAGCACACCGGCGCTAGCGCGCAGGTTCAATGGACTCTCGACGGGCGCACACTAAAACGCGACGGCGAAGAGGTGCGCAAACTCGGAGACAAGGCCGCCAAACTACTTCGACTTCTTATCGAAAAGCGCGGCACGGACGACGAATTCGTGACACGCACCGAGGTC
>NZ_JBNCKT010000477.1:0-269 GCF_049841675.1 Micromonospora sp. DT4 | reverse complement strand
GACCTTGGAATCGAGGCATCACCATGACCACACCAACCCCACCGGCCCCCCAGGCCGGCGCACCGCAGAACAACCCGACCTCGGACGGCACGCCCACCGCGGAGCCCGCCTCCGGCCGGTCCGGCTACCTGTACCGGAAGGTGGCCCTGCACCTGGCCGACCACCCCGACCAGATTCTCAAAGTCGGCGAGATCACCCGGGCGATCGGCGCCCCGTCGTCCGGGGCCGTGTTCGAGGCGCTGAAGAAGATGGCCACCGCCGGGCACGCC
>NZ_JBNCKT010000476.1:0-271 GCF_049841675.1 Micromonospora sp. DT4 | reverse complement strand
CCCCGACAAAAACGCACAACTCATCACACTAAGTAACGCAATCTTCGACTGCAACAAAAATGATCTCAACTAATACGGCAGCCGACCCAGGCCGCGGACCAGCCGAAACACCATTCAAGACCCACTCATGGCCGCTTTGCCCTTACCCTGGCCGGACCCCGAGGCGGGGCGTCACCCGTCCCGGAAACACTCCCTTCCGGGACGACCCGTCAAGATCAACCCTGCGGGGCGTTCGCCCAGGACGGCGAGTCCCGAAACCCGTCCCAAAACC
>NZ_JBNCKT010000475.1:0-273 GCF_049841675.1 Micromonospora sp. DT4 | reverse complement strand
GCACGGCATCTGGCACGCCGGAGGGCGCACCGTCGGGTTCTTCCTCGAACACGACAACGGCACCGAACCCCTCGGCACCGTGCTGCGCAAGCTGCGCGGCTACGAGCAGCTGGCCGTCTACGGGCCGCGGTATCCGGTGCTGCTGCGCGTCCCCGGCCGCCGCCGCGAACAGCACCTCCTCGACGCCCTCGCCGGAGTGCCCACCGCCATGCCCGTGGCCACCGGCCTCCACGGCGAGCACCCCGCCGGGCCTGCCTGGACGCTGACCACCGA
>NZ_JBNCKT010000474.1:0-274 GCF_049841675.1 Micromonospora sp. DT4 | reverse complement strand
AGGATCGGCGGGGTGCCGGGCGGGGTGGTCCAGCGGCTGTGCGCGGCGTGCGCGGCGCCGTGCACGAGCAGCCCGTAGCCGGTGGGCACGAGGCGCTTGTGCCGGGCCTTGGCCGGATCGGTGACGTCGGGGCTGTCGGCGATGTAGGTGGCGTCGACCTCGATCCGGTTGAGGCCGGGGTAGAAGCACTCGGGTGTGTCCCCGGCGGCGCCGGGGGCGACGAGGACGGTGAGGTCGGTACGGCCGGTCAGCAGCGGGACGTGCTGGGTCCACG
>NZ_JBNCKT010000473.1:0-278 GCF_049841675.1 Micromonospora sp. DT4 | reverse complement strand
TATCGTCAAGTTTCAGAGAATGAAAGACGAGAAGGCGAGAGACTTCCTCGCCATCTACGAGGACTGGATTGACAAGAGAAACGGAAATGGTGAACTCCTTAACATCGGAAAGATGCCCAAGTGGAAGCTAGAGCTTCCCAATCCGCGAAAGCCGGGCGAGATGTTCCAGTTCGGCAGCTTCATGCATAACCTCAAGCAAAAGGGGCATAGCGATGATGAAGCAGGCACAATGGCCGCGATGCTGGAAAAAGGCGGCTTCACAGTCATACGCCGAAATA
>NZ_JBNCKT010000472.1:0-278 GCF_049841675.1 Micromonospora sp. DT4 | reverse complement strand
CTTCTTCGCCGTCTATGACGCCTGGCTCGACGAGAAAGACGCAAACGGTATACCCCATAACATCGGGCAGATGCCGACCGCCACGCTGGAGCGACCCAATCCGAATAAGCCAGACAAGCAGTTCAAGCTCGGCAAGTTTATGCACAGTCTCAAGAGCAACGGGCATGCCGACCCGGACGGTGAGATGGCCGCGACGCTGGAAGGAGAAGGCGGCTTCGAGGTCATCTACCTGAATGAGGGCGACACATCGAAATTTGATGGCTTTAGGGTACCCGGGG
>NZ_JBNCKT010000471.1:0-279 GCF_049841675.1 Micromonospora sp. DT4 | reverse complement strand
GCGTTGAAGCAGCAACAGCCCCTGGTCATCGCCATCGACAGCGCCTCAGCGGCGCCGCTCAAGCAGATGTCACAGACCTACGGCGTTACCATCCTGCACCGCGTCCCGGGCAACGCCACGGGCACCCCTGCCACGGCGACCATCGCGAACCTGGACAACATCTGGCTAATCACCAACGGCCCCACCACCATCACCAAAGATGAAAGCTTCACCAAACCGCTGGTCAAGAAGGCGGCCGCCACCCCCGCCCACACCCGCCCGCGTCCGGTGACACCCGCG
>NZ_JBNCKT010000470.1:0-286 GCF_049841675.1 Micromonospora sp. DT4 | reverse complement strand
GCGGGGTCGTGCAGCGGCACGGGTTTGGTCACGGCGAGTGTGGTGCTGTCGAGCGCGAGCATGGGGGCGAGGGAGCGGGCTGTTTCGGCGCCGCTGGTGGGGCCGTGTGCGGCGAGTTCGCCGCCGGTGTGGATGGCGAGCAGCGCGTACGGGTCGCGGATCTCCAGGGAGTCCAGGACTGCGAGGGTGATCATGTCCCCGGTCCGCAAGTCGCCCAGGGTGAGCAGGACCGGCCGTCCGTCCGGGTCGCGGGTCCAGGTGATCACGTCGAAGTGTTCGCTGGTGA
>NZ_JBNCKT010000469.1:0-287 GCF_049841675.1 Micromonospora sp. DT4 | reverse complement strand
CCGTTTCGACGAATCGCCCCGGCGCGAGCCGGGGCGGGAGGTGCAGCCATCATGTTCCGCCCGCTGTTGGCACGTTCCCGTGCCCTGACCACCGCCCTCTCCCACGCACCGATGACGACCCGCGCGCTTCGCCTCGTCGCCCGGGTCGCCGCGCCCGCCGCGGCTGTCCTCGGGATGCTGGCCGTGCCCGCCGCCGCTTACGCCGACCCCGGCGGCCCGGTCGTCCTGGCCGCCAACGACCTGCCCACCGTCATCGCCAACCTGCAGACCTGGGTGATGGGCATCCT
>NZ_JBNCKT010000468.1:0-290 GCF_049841675.1 Micromonospora sp. DT4 | reverse complement strand
CGAGCCACCCCATCTCACCACCGTCATCACGGGTCACCCTCGGCACACCCACACCCGTGAGCACCTCACCGACCCGCAGCACACAATCAGCCCCGCCACCCCAACCAGCCAGAGCCCCCACCGCCGCAGCCAGGCGCCACCGCAGCACCGCCGACGACAACCCCATAACCCCGGCCACCACCTCCACCCCACCACCACCGGGGAACACCACCTGATCACCCGAGGCGAGCCCCGGCACCACACCCGCACGCCGCCACACCGGCAACCCCACATCACCCACCCACCGCAAC
>NZ_JBNCKT010000467.1:0-292 GCF_049841675.1 Micromonospora sp. DT4 | reverse complement strand
CGGATGGTCTGTCTAATTCGGAGGTGGCTGACCGGTTGGGGGTGTCTCGGCCGACGGTGGGTAAGTGGCGGTCGCGGCTCGTTGAGCGCCGGCTGGCCGGGCTGGTCGACGAGGACCGGCCGGGCGCACCGCGGAAAATCACCGATGAGCAGGTCGAGGCGGTGGTGGTCGACACCCTGGAGTCCACGCCGCGCAACGCCACGCACTGGTCGCGAGCGTCGATGGCCGAGCATTCCGGGCTGTCGAAGTCCACGGTGGGCCGGATCTGGAAGGCGTTTCGGCTCAAGCCGCA
>NZ_JBNCKT010000466.1:0-292 GCF_049841675.1 Micromonospora sp. DT4 | reverse complement strand
AGACTCAAGATCACGCGGTGGCCGTCCTGTTCCCGCCCGCCTCAGCCATGATCACGAAGTACGGCTGCCGTACTAGGGCACGTGTTACGGCACCGTCAATAGCCGATGTCGAAAAGAAGTCCCGCGAGCCGCGGCGCGGTCGGGCACGAGCCGCGCTGCAGCAAGTTCGCGGATGTTGCTGCCTCCGGCGCGTCTGAGGCGGCAACTTCGGGGATGTTGTGAGGATCTTGGCGCGGGGCGCGGGGCGCGGGGCGCGGGGCGCGGGGCGCGGGGCGCGGGGCGCGGGGCGCGG
>NZ_JBNCKT010000465.1:0-294 GCF_049841675.1 Micromonospora sp. DT4 | reverse complement strand
AATCCTTGTTCCGCAAGCCCGAAGTCCGCTACGCCGCCTCCTGACCATCAACTATTTGCCTTACGGGTCAATATCAAAGGCGAACAGACCTCTTGACAGCGGCCTATGGAGGGGTAGCTTGAGGCCCCAACTGGCCGATCGTGTTCGCCAATGTGGATTCTCGGTGGATCACGATGCGTATTCATCAGGCTGGACCGCTCCTCACCACACCTGACGGCCCTAGCCCGAGTTTCCTAGATAAGTTGATCTTGAGGGGATGCGGGGTTCGGCGACATGAGGGTTGAGCTGCACGGA
>NZ_JBNCKT010000464.1:0-295 GCF_049841675.1 Micromonospora sp. DT4 | reverse complement strand
GCACAAGCTCGCACCCGCGAGCGACGCCCTCACCCACCGGGTGACCTACCTCGAGCAGGCGATGCGGTACCTCGACACCGTCGAGACCGACCAGCGGCTGCTCGCCGTCGCCCTGTAAAGCACCACCGGATCCGGATCCGGTCGGGCACCGCCACCCATCCCCCTCTTCCCTGGGGATCGGCGGCGGTCCGACCGGCTCCACCCCATTCCCAACCGCGCCGCGCCGGCCCTGGCAGCAGACGGCGAGCTCTACCAGCCGCACCCATGAGCCCCGCCGGCCTGCGACGCACACCCC
>NZ_JBNCKT010000463.1:0-296 GCF_049841675.1 Micromonospora sp. DT4 | reverse complement strand
TCCCGTGGAGCGGTCGTTCCCGGCACACCCTTGAGCCAGGCGTCATAAGCGGAGAGAAGGTCCTTGACGTTCTCTACCCGCTTATCGACGGAGACAAACGCACTCTTGTCTCTGGGGAGTATTATTTTGCTGTCGCTGGTGCGTTCCGGTTTGAAACCCGCCTTGCGCAGAGCTTCGAATAAACCCTCATGGAACACATATCCGATTGTCCGCAACATCTGAAACATGTTGCCGACTTTGTGAACCTCCCTCCTGTCGTCCGTCACCGTGTCGCTCCAGAGAGGAGTTTTGCCAAA
>NZ_JBNCKT010000462.1:0-296 GCF_049841675.1 Micromonospora sp. DT4 | reverse complement strand
CCTCGACGTCCTCAAACAGCTGTTCACCACCGGGCCGTGGTTGCCTCAAACGGCTACCTCAAGCTGAATACGTACGGAAAAACGTCTAGAACTAGAACATGCATCCGCATGGGAGACAGAAGTCCGTAGAATTGTCTGCGATCTGGTTGCGCGTTCCCTCCGTAGCGGCTACGCCTATCAGGCAGAGTTCCACAACTACAGTCTGACAGCCCTGGCCAGGTACGTGTTCAGCCAACGTCAACGGCATGATCATGCCTTGTCGAGACTCTCGCCGATCTGGTCAAACCATTACAGAG
>NZ_JBNCKT010000461.1:0-298 GCF_049841675.1 Micromonospora sp. DT4 | reverse complement strand
CCATCGATCTCGTCGTTCATCACATCCCAACCGTCACCAAAGTCGGGAGTGAACAACACCCAACTCTCACCCCCGACGGTAAACAACCGGTTCTGGCCGCCAGACGGCTCGACAACCAAATCCCTGGTCGCTGCGACAACATCCCGTCCGAGGGCCGTAGCGAGCTGGCGGGCAAACCCATCCGGCAACTCGCCCGCCTTGCAAGACAGCAACGCCACCGACGCGCCCGGCGGCAGCCGCTGACCCAACAACGGCGCCAACTGCTGGGCACTCAGACGCACCTCCCGCGTCGAGCCAC
>NZ_JBNCKT010000460.1:0-298 GCF_049841675.1 Micromonospora sp. DT4 | reverse complement strand
CACATCGACGACGACTTCCTCGACGACGGCTTCCTCTACGACGAGCACGACTCGCTCTCCGGCGACGAGGAAGCCGACTCGCTCTTTGGCGACGAGGAAGCCGACTCGCTCTCCGGCGACCCACGATCACCATCGATCACACCTGGCGACCAACTGCCGCGGCTAGCGCCACCCACCGCCGGACCCGCCACCACAACCCACCACCTACCCCCCATACCCCCCACCACCTCAACCCGACCCCCACACGCCAGCGACACACCACCTCACCAGCACCCACCCTCCACGTCCACCAGCAAAG
>NZ_JBNCKT010000459.1:0-303 GCF_049841675.1 Micromonospora sp. DT4 | reverse complement strand
CCCGGCAAACGCGAACGACTGGCCGCCGCAGACGTGGTCATCGACAGCATGGCCGACCTGGTGGCCGCCTTCGCCGTGAACGAGCTGTAGGACAGGACGACGCTACAAACCGGCTCCGGTCACATCCTGGGCCGAGACGTAGGTACCGCGTTGAGGCATGGTCACGACCAACCCGCGCTCACGCAGTAGCGCCACCGCAGCGCGTACCGTGCCCCGACTGACACCGAACTCCTGCCGGAGCTGCGTCTCACTCGGCAGGGTCTGACCAGACGCCAACTTGCCCGCCTCGATCCGCTTCGTCAG
>NZ_JBNCKT010000458.1:0-305 GCF_049841675.1 Micromonospora sp. DT4 | reverse complement strand
TTCACCGTCCACCTGCACGTCACCACCGACTGGGACCTCGCCCGCCAACTCGGCGTCCCCAAACCGGTCGTGGCCGCAGCGATCGACCTCAACGCCAACCTCGCCGCCGGCAAGACCGTGTGGGCGCCGCAGCTGCGCGAACTGCTCGGCTTCGTGAAGGTCCGCGACCACCTGGGCATGACCGCCGCCCTAGCCAACCTGGCCGGCATCGCCCCCGAGGACGCCCGAGACGACGTCACCGCCGCCCTGTCCCGACACACCGGCACACCCATCACCGCGCTCGCCCTCGGCAAGCGCTAACCGCC
>NZ_JBNCKT010000457.1:0-305 GCF_049841675.1 Micromonospora sp. DT4 | reverse complement strand
TGAAATCCTTGTTCCGCAAGCCCGAAGTCCGCTACGCCGCCTCCTGACCATCAACTATTTGCCTTACGGGTCAATAAAAGGGCCACTTCGGCATCAACCGGCCCGACCTGGGGCGATCCCCACTCGCTCATCGACAGCCGTGCCCCAAGATCGTCCATTCTGGACCGAAGTCGTGCGCAGGGCTGCCGTCAGACGATTTCGACCATGCGCCGACGAGGCCCGGAGGGCTCTTAGAGACTGTCGGGTAACTGGACGGCTACGCAGTGAGAAGTCGTTCGGCGTTGATGCGTCGGGCGGCTTCGCGC
>NZ_JBNCKT010000456.1:0-306 GCF_049841675.1 Micromonospora sp. DT4 | reverse complement strand
CCCTTGACACGATCTTCACATTCCCCATCTCGGTGTCTCCTTCGTTCGGAGTTACACCGTTTTAACGACACACCCGGTTCGGCGGGCGGGTCCGGGAAACGGACCTGGAGCATTCCAGGCACCGCGCCCGGGCCCGACCCAACACCATTGCCGTGCTGCGCTGGTTGGGTCGCCTACGTGTTCGTTGCGAGATTCGCGACGACGTCCAGGAATCGTTTCTCGCTCTCGCTCTCGCTCTCGCTTGCGCTGTGGGTGTCGTGGTTTTCTGTGGTTGGTTGGTTGGTTGGTTGGTTGTGGGGGGTGTGG
>NZ_JBNCKT010000455.1:0-308 GCF_049841675.1 Micromonospora sp. DT4 | reverse complement strand
GTCAGTAATGATGACATCAGCGGGTGCGGTCCTGTTCTCGATCATGGTCTTCGCAAATACATGATCACCGACGGACCACACCCGTCCTACATGGACCCCCAGACCTCGCTGGATCCCAGCAAAACCCAGCTCAACAGCATCTCAACCGACTACGCAACAGCCCTGAAGGCGGACCACTGCCCGCCCTGTGCCGTTGGCGAGATAGAAAAAATGCATCGCCAATGGACTCGTGGCGTACGTGTTCAGCCAACGTCAACGGCATGATCATGCCTTGTCGAGACTCTCGCCGATCTGGTCAAACCATTACA
>NZ_JBNCKT010000454.1:0-309 GCF_049841675.1 Micromonospora sp. DT4 | reverse complement strand
TAGCGCTCGGGTAACACTCCGGACACCCGTGATGTTCCTACCCCACCAACCATGATCCACAAGACAGGCCCTAGGTGTGTACTACTCGGTGAGTGTGAACTGGGGCGAGTTCACGATGGCGGCGGTGATGGCCCTGCTGGCGTGCCTGGCCGCGGGCACGGTCCTCGGCTCGCTGATCGCCGCCCGCAGTCCCACCCCCGGAACCCGAACCGAAGGGGGAAGGGTCAGCGTAGGGATCCTCGCCGCGGTGTCCCTCGGCGCGGCGATCGCTGGCCTGTACGCGGTGGTCACCAGCCAATACTTCGGTAT
>NZ_JBNCKT010000453.1:0-310 GCF_049841675.1 Micromonospora sp. DT4 | reverse complement strand
GGCAACAACGGCCGCTACTGGCGCGGCGTCTCCCGCCACCTGCTCACCACCGTCGACCCCACCCGCGTACGCCTCGACCCCGAACAGACCACCTGAACAGCGACCCCACGCTGCCGTATCGGGCGGGCAGCGTCCTACCTGCCCGCCCGACACGACTTGACCTTCGTCGAGAGATGAGCGTCGATCAGCGGTGGTCGTCGGCCATCGTGCGGACATCAGCACTCCCAAGGGCTCCGACGCGAGTCGGGCGGCGACCGCGCATGCCCGCGATCCGCCGACCGAAGGGCCACCCGCCATGGCACACCCCGCA
>NZ_JBNCKT010000452.1:0-312 GCF_049841675.1 Micromonospora sp. DT4 | reverse complement strand
GCGGGGTCGCGGCACCGTTGGTTGCGGTCATCTGGGGTTCCTCCTTCGGTAGGGCGCGTTGTTGGGCGCGCGGAAGCAGCCGGCCCACCGGGTACATGGGTCGACTCACGGACGAACAGCGGATGGGTGCAGCAGAGTCGCTGCTGGTGGAGCGGGATGGTGCGGGGTGGTGCGGTGCGACCTAGGGGTCGCCGCGCGGCGCGGGCGCCGACCGGCCGACAAGGGCGGGTGGGCGGAGCGCACCGTGAGGTGCGGCGGTGGTTCCCGAGGTGGGACCGGACCGGGTGGAGCGATATATGGGTGAAGGTGGTG
>NZ_JBNCKT010000451.1:0-314 GCF_049841675.1 Micromonospora sp. DT4 | reverse complement strand
AAATCCTTGTTCCGCAAGCCCGAAGTCCGCTACGCCGCCTCCTGACCATCAACTATTTGCCTTACGGGTCAATATCAGCTCAGCACGAGGCGTCAGTGGTGCGCGAGCGCCGGCGGGATCCGTAGCGCTGGCGTGGAGATCCTGGTTACGACAGTTGCAGGGCCTCGTTGGCTACGGGCCCGCGGTCGAACTCGTCAAGAGACGTCTGAGCGAGCAGGTCAGCGCGACCACCCCGGTGGCTTATTGACCCGTAAGGCAAATAGTTGATGGTCAGGAGGCGGCGTAGCGGACTTCGGGCTTGCGGAACAAGGATT
>NZ_JBNCKT010000450.1:0-315 GCF_049841675.1 Micromonospora sp. DT4 | reverse complement strand
ACACCCTGAACGCCGACCCCTTCGACACGGGGATGAACACCCTCAACGCCGACCCCTTCAGCACGGGGATGGGCACCCTCAACGCCGACCCCTTCAGCACGGGGATGGGCACCTCGAACGACCCCTTCGGCCGGGGGATGAACACCCTGGACGCCCTCTTCGGCGAGATGCATGACGCTCAGATCGGCGGATCGTTCGACGACACCGCGATGGACCTGTTCACACAGGACACCCACGTGCCCTTCGACCAGGCGATGCCCGACCTCACATCGCAGGACTTCATATCCGGACAGTGGACGGCCCCACTCACCGACA
>NZ_JBNCKT010000449.1:0-320 GCF_049841675.1 Micromonospora sp. DT4 | reverse complement strand
GGCACCACCGGCGTGTCAGCGTCCGTCATGGCCCTTGACACGATCTTCACATTCCCCATCTCGGTGTCTCCTTCGTTTGGAGTTACACCGTTTTAACGACACACCCCGACGCGGCCTCCGGAGGCTCGATGAGGACGCTTTTCGCGGCTCAGCTGTACGGCGGCGACAGGGGTCAACGAAGTTGGGGACGCGGCCCAGGATTGGAGCACCGTCGTGGCGTCGTCGCAGCCGCCTACTAAGCTTACGACTTGGTGCGCGATTGATGTCTGGTTAGGCTCGCATGGGCGGTTCGGTGGGTGTGGTTCACCGCTCGGCGGCGC
>NZ_JBNCKT010000448.1:0-320 GCF_049841675.1 Micromonospora sp. DT4 | reverse complement strand
GTCACCGCCCACCTCGACCGCGGCTACGACAGCAACCGCACCCGCGAGCTACTCGACGAGATCGGCTTCGACGCGCAGATCGCCCGCAAGGGCATACCCGCCCCGATCCAAGTCGGCAAACGGTAGGTAGTCGAGCGCACGAACTCGTGGATGAACGACTTCGGCAAGATCCGCCGCTACACCGACCGCAACGCCAAAATCATCGACTTCTACCTCTACCTGGCCGCCGCGATCGTCACGATCCGTCGTAGCTGTTCAGCGTGAGTAGATGGGCGGCCGAATCGGTCTGACCTGTGGTTATGCGCTCATACGGTGGGTCG
>NZ_JBNCKT010000447.1:0-322 GCF_049841675.1 Micromonospora sp. DT4 | reverse complement strand
CGAACGTGGTGATCTGCTTGTTGGTCAGGGATGGGGACGCATAGAAGTGGTAGAACAAGCGCCGCTCGCCGCCGCCTAGAGGATCCGGGAGTGTGAGCGGGACGAGCCGGTAGCTCGCGCAAAGGTCGGAGGGCAACTCTCCGCCGGGGTGGCTGAAGGCCGCAGAGACGACTGGTGCATGCGGAGCGGTCACCAACACGGCGTCGGGGTCAGCTGCCGTGATGGCCGCAGCCAACTGGTCGCGACGGTCGATACACTGAGCAGCGATGGCGCGGTAGCCGCTGCGACCCAGGATGTGCAGGGTTGCCCACAGTGCAGCCGC
>NZ_JBNCKT010000446.1:0-325 GCF_049841675.1 Micromonospora sp. DT4 | reverse complement strand
AGACGCAAACGGTATACCCCATAACATCGGGCAGATGCCGAAACGCACGCTGGAGCGACCCAATCCGAATAAGCCAGGCAAGCAGTTCGAGCTCGGCAAGTTTATGTCCAGTCTCAAGAGCAGGGGGCATGCCGACCCGGACGGTGAGATGGCCGAGATGCTGGCAGGAGAAGGCGGCTTCGAGGTCATCTACCTGAATGAGGGCGACACATCGAGATTTGATGGTTTGAGCTTTCCCGGGGAGCCGTCACCGAAGCCCCGGCCACCAACGGCCAAGAAGGAAGAGGACAATCAGGAGCGGATCGCGGGGATTCAGCTTTGGGTG
>NZ_JBNCKT010000445.1:0-328 GCF_049841675.1 Micromonospora sp. DT4 | reverse complement strand
GGCTGCGACTGGACCTTCTACCTCAACTGCACCAGCACCGAGTACGCGCAGCGGTTCGGCGCCGACCCCACCCGCCGGGTCTTCGCCCTACCCCGACACGTCAGCCCCGCCGCCCGCACCCACGTCGACACCCACGCCGACCAACTCCTCCCGGCCGACCACGCCGCCGTCGTCCACGCCACCACCACCCGCATGGCGGTGCCAGTCCTCGACATCACCCCACCGGAGCGCATGGTCTGGCCCGTCGGCGGCGGCCACGCCGTCCTGCTCGGCGACGCCCTCGCCCCCGTCCGCCCGCACACCGCCCGCGGCGCCAACAACGGCATCG
>NZ_JBNCKT010000444.1:0-328 GCF_049841675.1 Micromonospora sp. DT4 | reverse complement strand
TCGATCCCGTCGACGAACCGGGTACCGACCGGTCACCCGGGCTCAGCGTCGGCGACCCGGATCTGCGCAAGACTCGCCTGCTCGCCCGCGAGTGCGCCACCTGCATCTTCAAGCCCGGCAACCCGATGCACCTCGACCCCGGCCGGCTCAAGCAGATGGTCGCCGAGGCGCGTGGTGCGGCGGGCTACATCATCTGCCACTCGACGCTGCCCTACGCCGGTAGTCCGGTCCCGCCCGCTGTCTGCCGTGGCTTCGCCGACCGCTACCGCACCTGGCAACTCCAGGTCATGGAACGACTCTGGGGCTTCGTCGACGTCGAGCCACCCGA
>NZ_JBNCKT010000443.1:0-329 GCF_049841675.1 Micromonospora sp. DT4 | reverse complement strand
CTCGCCGCCACCGCCTGCAGTGTGATCGTCCGCTTCGCGGTCGCGCTGGTGCTCACCGCGGTCGCGCCGATCGCGCTCGCGTGCCACGCGCTGCCGCAGACCGACGGCGTGGCCCGCATGTGGTGGCGGTCGTACGTCGCCATGCTGGCGATCCCGGTGGTGCAGGCGTTCGTGTTGTTCGCCGGCCAGTGGATGCTGCTGGACACCAGCACCATGCTGCCGCTGCTGGGCCTGCCGGTCGAACCGGGTGGTGTGCTCAACCTGTTCGTCGTGATGGTCCTGCTGTGGACCACGCTCAAGGTGCCGGGGCTGATGCGCCGCTACGCCAC
>NZ_JBNCKT010000442.1:0-337 GCF_049841675.1 Micromonospora sp. DT4 | reverse complement strand
CACAACGCGGCGAACTGGACCCACACGGGTTCGAGCAACGATGATGGCAGCGCAGGCACGGGAACTCCATCGGTCACAGAGCGTCGACAACTCCGATGATCAATGGACCCGTGCCTGCTTCCTTCCCGCAGGTACCCGCATGTCCAGATCTTGGACCTATTGCCGGTCGCTCTAAGCACCTCGATCAACACCACAGGCTCAAAGTTAGAAACCTGCACAGTCCACCCGAAAAGTGAACAATCTTGGTTCCTGTCGCAGGGTATTCGCCTGGTGTGTTTGGCATATTTTCGGTTTCCGTGGAGCTGTTTCTGAAGTTGTTGGCTGGTTGTAGGGGTGG
>NZ_JBNCKT010000441.1:0-338 GCF_049841675.1 Micromonospora sp. DT4 | reverse complement strand
CTGGTAGGTGCCGACGTCGTCGGTGGAGCCGTCGAGGTCGTCGACGACGATCGCGGTGGTCTTGGTGGCCACGAGGGGCCACCTCCTTTCGCTCGAGGTGGGTTACTGGGCGGGTTGGTGGGTGCCGAGGCCGAGTTGGTGGCCGATGGCGGGTCCGCGGTGCACGGCGGCGACGGCGGCGGGCAGGTGCCGGCGTTGCCAGCCGTGCAGGGCGGCGGTGAGGTCGGCGGTGTACTTGCGGTGCTGGGTGAGAGCGGCGGTGAGGCCGGCGGCTTGTTCGATGCCGTTGTTGGCGCCGCGGGCGGTGTGCGGGCGGACGGGGGCGAGGGCGTCGCCGA
>NZ_JBNCKT010000440.1:0-344 GCF_049841675.1 Micromonospora sp. DT4 | reverse complement strand
CACCGGCGCCGACGCTCAACAACCGGCCCCGCTCATCAGTGGGCACCCGGATCGAACGCCACAACCCCCTACCGGCCGGCTCACCCTCCGGATCAAAGCGCACCACACGCTCAGCGACATCGGCGGCCTGAGTCTGCACCAACCACCAACAATCCTCCGCCGACCGGTGAACCACCACCACATGCTGCGGCACGGCCACATCATGCGACCACACCACCGTCGACCGCCCCACCCCCAACAAGGCCACATCCCGCACCGTCGCCGAGGTGAACACCCCACCCAACCGCGCCGCCACCAACCCCACCGACGCCGACGCCTGCGCCGCGTCATCACCACCACCAAAA
>NZ_JBNCKT010000439.1:0-344 GCF_049841675.1 Micromonospora sp. DT4 | reverse complement strand
GTCGACGAGGTCCTGCCCCTCGCCGCACATGCCGCCGCCACCGCCGCGCACTTCAGGACTCGGCAGCAGTACCGGGCGGGTGTCCCGGACCAGGCCGCGCTCATCTGGTCCCACGACACCGACGGTGACTGGTTGTCCTCCAACGGCGTACCCCGCTGGTACGACGCCGACGGCACCGACCACCGGGCCCTCGCCGAAACCTGGACCCACACCGCCACCGGCGCCACCGGCAACCCGGTCCCCACCGACGACGGACACGGATTCCTACCCCTGCACACCGAACACCTCGACGGCCGGCGGGACCTGCTCGACCTGCTCCGCCACGCCCGCCACCACGGGGCGCA
>NZ_JBNCKT010000438.1:0-345 GCF_049841675.1 Micromonospora sp. DT4 | reverse complement strand
GGCCCTGGCAGCAGACGGCGAGCTCTACCAGCCGCACCCATGAGCCCCGCCGGCCTGCGACGCACACCCCTAACCCGACCAGCGCGGCGAGACCGCCATGGCAGGTAACCGCCTGTCGTGGTACTCGCCAACACCGCCGCCCGAACCCCAGCTCCCCCTGGCCTCGCGCTCGATCCGGCTTTCCGGGTCCGACGCCGCACGTCGGGTCGCCGCGGCGGGTGTGAGCACGCTGCCGCCCGCGCACGGCCCGGCGCCCCGGGCTGGGGCGCCCGCAAGCCCGGCCAGCGAACGGCCGACCTTTCCCTCTTCCCCCATCAGGAGGTTCCTTCGCCATGTCCGACCGAC
>NZ_JBNCKT010000437.1:0-345 GCF_049841675.1 Micromonospora sp. DT4 | reverse complement strand
CTCTTCCACCTCCCTGCCCACACCCTCCCCCACCAACACCACTCCCACGCCCAACACGACTCCCACGCCCAACACGATTCCGACGTCGAGGACGATTCCGACGTCGAGGACGGCGACCGCTACGGCGACCTCTTCAGCGACGAGGGAGCCGACACTCCCCCCGGCAGCCAATCGACACCTTTGATCACCTCTGGTGAGCCTCTGCCGCGGCTGACGCTACCCACCGCCGGGCCCAGCACCCGCTCGACCCGAGCCCCGCGCGTCAACGACGAGGCGCCTCGCCAGGACAACACGGCGGCCCCGTCCACCAGCGGACCAACCCGAACATCACGCCAAAAACAACGC
>NZ_JBNCKT010000436.1:0-348 GCF_049841675.1 Micromonospora sp. DT4 | reverse complement strand
ACGCCAACCCACTCCATCCCCGCCGGATTCTATCCTCCACGAACCCTTCGGAAATAATTCCTTTTCCTCTAATGCATCCCGTACGTTGCCGATAGCCGTACCGGCTGTTGTGGGGCCCGTGTACGCACTCTTGACCTCGGTGTGCGTCACGAATTCGTTGTCCGTGCCGCGCTTGTTGATAAGAAGTTGAAGTAGTTTGGCGGCCTTGTCTCCGATTTTGCGCACCTCTTTGCCGTTGCGTTTTAGTGTGCGCCCGTCGAGAGACCATTGCACCTGCGCCCTAGCGCCGGTGTGCTGGCCCGTGGCAGACGACAAGCCAGGCGCGTGCTGCTGGCTACCGCTGTGGTC
>NZ_JBNCKT010000435.1:0-349 GCF_049841675.1 Micromonospora sp. DT4 | reverse complement strand
CTGGAGGAATCCCGGGCCGAAGGACGCCAACGCGCCCGCCGCCGCGGCGACCGCCGCTGGCTGCGCCACGTCGTGACCACCCTCCTGCACCCCGACGACGCGGCCGTCGACGACGCGTGGCACGCCGGGCAACTCGCCGCCCTGCTGCTGGCTCGCGTCGACGCCCGCATCGTCACCAGCAAAGACGTCCGCCCGGTCCGGGCCGCCGTCACCGGCGTCCTCGGACGCAAACGCCTGCGGCAACTGCGGGATATCTGGCGCGAGGCCCAGATCTGCGACGACACCGACGCCGACACCATGATCTGCCTGGCCCGGCGGTGGTGTCAGGTCCTCGGCATCGACCCCGACC
>NZ_JBNCKT010000434.1:0-351 GCF_049841675.1 Micromonospora sp. DT4 | reverse complement strand
CGCTTCCCGCACGACACCCGGCGGCAGGATGACCGACTCCCTCACCACCGCCACACCAGAGCCTGACGCACCCTCCCCCCACAGGGGCTGACAACCCACAGCCAGATTGGCGACCTTCTGCGTCGTGGCGGACACCGACCGCGACTCCCCACCGGCCACCTCCTTCGGGCGCACAAGAAAGGTCTTCTCGCCCCGACACTCCGTCTGCAGCCCACGGGCGCTCAGAGCCTGAGCGATCATCCTCTGCGGATCCACAAGCCCGTGGTGGATGAGAGTGAGGTGATCTCAGCAACGCATAACGGTTGATTGGCGCGACACGGACGAAGGCGGCGAGTCGGGCAGTTGTGGAAA
>NZ_JBNCKT010000433.1:0-357 GCF_049841675.1 Micromonospora sp. DT4 | reverse complement strand
AGCGCTGTGGGATCGGCAGGTGTTCGCCACAGCTCACAAACGCCGGTTTGAGGGTGCGGAACTCCTCCGACGCCACCACGGCGTCACGCAGGGGGTTGATTCCGCCCGCCGCCGGGCCGGGAGGCCGGGTCGGCACGGGACCGGGTGCCTCGGGTGCCGCGCCACGTTGATGCGCTGACACCTCATCGATCATCGCCAACCCGAACGGGAGGACGAGCTCCTCCCGAGGTTCACCCCGGTTCCCGGCCGACGTGTGTCTCCCGAGCCCGGCGGCGGCTACCCGCCCACCGTTTCGACGAATCGCCCCGGCGCGAGCCGGGGCGGGAGGTGCAGCCATCATGTTCCGCCCGCTGTTGG
>NZ_JBNCKT010000432.1:0-358 GCF_049841675.1 Micromonospora sp. DT4 | reverse complement strand
ACACCGTGGACGAGCGTGTCGCCGCCATCACCACGTGGGTGCAGAAAGACCTCCCCAACCGTCGGAACACAATCCCCCCTAAGCGCGATTCTGTGGATATCGAAGGAAAGAAATACCTCATCGGAACGATTCTCTATAACCTGACACGAGTTGGGTTTAATCCCGTCGATGACAAGGTTGCCCAAGCCCTGGAGGACGCCGGATTCACGGTCAAATACGACGACGGTCGCAAACATATGCATATCGTCGAGTTTCAGAGAATGAGCGACGAGAACGTGAGGGACTTCTTCGCCGTCTATGACGCCTGGCTCGACGAGAAAGACGCAAACGGTATACCCCATAACATCGGGCAGATGCC
>NZ_JBNCKT010000431.1:0-360 GCF_049841675.1 Micromonospora sp. DT4 | reverse complement strand
CCATCGACATCGCCACCATCAAGATCTGGCTCCGCGACCTCGCCCGCGAAACCTGATCCACAAGACACGGCCTAGTGCCGTCACCACGAACCTTCGCGGTGTCGGGGTCAGGCTGCGTGGGTGGTGGGTTGGCCCCAGCATTGTTGTCGTTCGCTGCGGATGCGGGCGCGTTCGCGCCCTCCGCGCAGCTGGTCACATCCGCAAGCCCGCCGCGGTGACCCGGCGACCACCGCCGCTGGTGGGGATGACTCGAACCCCGAGCCCGGACGAACGAACGTTGCGCGGCACTAGTGCAGCACCGCGTTAATCCTTGAGTGGTTCATGCCGCTTTGAGGGGTCGTCCGTCGTATGTCCATCGGA
>NZ_JBNCKT010000430.1:0-361 GCF_049841675.1 Micromonospora sp. DT4 | reverse complement strand
ACCCACCCGCCCGCGGCGGTGTCCACCATGACCGAGACCAGCCGCTACGGCACCGCGTACGCCGACGTATGGGACCCTCGGCGGCGTACGCCCACGCCCGACCCCACCGACACGTGATCATGCCAACCAGCAGAAAGGTGGAGGGGGCGCTGAGTCTGAGACGTCTTCTCCGTTCGCCGCCCGTCCCCGGCGTGGCGGGTGCGGGCTCCCGGATCGGCTGGCGCGTCAGCCGTGCGGGAATCGTAGCGCAGCCCACCGACAGCACACCGCCCCCGGCGGCCGGTCACGGCCGCGCACCGGGATCGTCGGTGTCCTCGGTGGCCGATTCCGTGGAATGCCCGTCGCCGGCGTTGAGGTACGC
>NZ_JBNCKT010000429.1:0-367 GCF_049841675.1 Micromonospora sp. DT4 | reverse complement strand
TTACCGTCTGCTGGAATTCTTGCAGTTCGGGCCCGTACGGCACCTCATACACCGTCCACCAGAGGCCCGACGAACTCTTGTGGTGCCGCTTGGTGATCGTCGGTAAGGCCCCGGCAGGGGCCACCGCTGATGTCGAGGCGGACATCATGCCTGCCCGGGCGGTGGACGGCGGATCAGTCAGCGCGTGCGCCAGTGCCGTACCCGTCACCGGGTCACCGGTAGTGACCTGCCCACCATCGCCCACGCTCAACAACCGGCCATGCGCGTCAGCTGGCACCAGGATCAGGCGTCCCAGGACCTCCTCGGCTTTCGCATCCACCGGATCAAAGCGCACCACCCGCTCAGCGACATCGCTGGCCTGCGTCTG
>NZ_JBNCKT010000428.1:0-369 GCF_049841675.1 Micromonospora sp. DT4 | reverse complement strand
AGCCGACGCGCGTCCCGCACCGTAACGCCCATACACCCCAAACGATCACAAACCATTTGGGTTACGGGTCAATATCACTGTTGGTAGTTGCATGATGGCTGGAGGCTGAAGATGGCACGACCGGTGACGAATGCAGCGTTCGATGGGCTGCTGACCGCCGCCGGCTACGGGAACGCGCACGCCGCATTCGCACGCCAGCTCAATCACGCCGGCCGTGAGCAGGGTGCCTGGCGGTACGACGCGGCCAGCGTCTACTGGTGGCTGCGCGGTCGCCGGCCTGCTGAGCACGTCCAAGAGACTGTCGGGTAACTGGACGGCTACGCAGTGAGAAGTCGTTCGGCGTTGATGCGTCGGGCGGCTTCGCGCTCG
>NZ_JBNCKT010000427.1:0-369 GCF_049841675.1 Micromonospora sp. DT4 | reverse complement strand
CATCATCACGGCCACCGAACCAGACGCCTGGTTCCGCAAAACCAGACCACTGCTCGGTGAACTCGGCACCCCCGAACACGCCCCCCTCATCCTGGACTACCAAGAACAACAAACCCCCAGCGACCGCAACCTGATCCTGCTCAACAACCACGCCCGCGACATCCCCCTCGACCAGCGCCTCACGCTCATCGAAGACTCCGGACACCCCACCAACAGCGCCAAAGCCGCCATGGAAGCAGTCCACATCATGTTCACCCAAGGCGAAACCGCCGCCCTGCACCACGTCAAGAACAACTCCACCCAACTGAACACCAACGAACGGAAAGACTGGGTCACCGCCATCGCCAACCTCGCACCACAGCACCCCGA
>NZ_JBNCKT010000426.1:0-369 GCF_049841675.1 Micromonospora sp. DT4 | reverse complement strand
ATCACACTAAGTAACGCAATCTTCGACTGCAACAAAAATGATCTCAACTAATACGCGGCAGCCGACCCAGGCCGCGGACCCAGCCGAAACACCATTCAAGATCCACTCATGGCCGCTTTGCCCTTACCTTGGAGCACCACCCGCGGCGACCGCCCCAAACCGCGCACCGCCCTGAACGCCCTGCGCGCCGGCGACACCCTCGTCATCCACCGCCCCGACCGAGTCGCCCGCTCCATGAAAGAACTGTTCGTCTTCCTCGAAGACGAACTCCACGCCCGCGACATCACGGCCCTTGAGGACCAACGCTCGGAGAAGTCCCGTTAGGCAAGATCAATTAGCGGGCACTCGAGTGGGGAGTCTGGCGGAGGC
>NZ_JBNCKT010000425.1:0-372 GCF_049841675.1 Micromonospora sp. DT4 | reverse complement strand
CAACCATATCCTTGCAGGTCGGGTGCACCTTTCCTTGACCACCCTCGATGCCAGCTATTCACTCTGAATAGCGGAGGCCAACACCCGAATCAAGCACCACCCCACCACCCGGAAACCAACCGAACCAGCCGTAGAACTTCACAACAACACACAACCGAGCCGCCTATCACCGCGCTCCCCCGCGACCAGGCCCTCCTGCGCACCAACCAACCCGAACGGCGTCTTGGCGCCGTCGAGCCAGCCCTCGCCAGCGAGCATCGGCAGCCACCCAGGGCTATTGCACACTGGGGTTGCCCCCACGGCCCCGGCGTTGTTCCGGCTTGAGGTGTTCTGTCCAGGTTGAGGACGGGGGTAGGGCTGTAGTTGTGGGAC
>NZ_JBNCKT010000424.1:0-372 GCF_049841675.1 Micromonospora sp. DT4 | reverse complement strand
GGCGTCTGGTGCAGCAGTTCGCGTTGAAAAAGCAGCCACAGCCCATGGTCATCGCCGACGACTACACCACCTCGGAATCACTCAAGCAGATGTCGCACATCTACGGCTTCAGCATCCTGCATCGCGCCACGGGCAGCGCCACGACCACCACCCCCACCGCGACCACCACCCCCACCGCGAACCTGGACCCCGTGTGGCAAATCACCAACAGTGACGGCGAAACCGAGGACATTGGCCACAACCTCACCTCAGCCGTGCTCCAAAAAGCGGTTTCCGCCAGCGTCGCAGGCACGAGCCCGGCGACACCCGCGCTCGCCGAACTCCTACTCGCCCGCGACCGGGAAGCGACACTTCAACTCCTGACCAAGCACC
>NZ_JBNCKT010000423.1:0-372 GCF_049841675.1 Micromonospora sp. DT4 | reverse complement strand
TTCATCGAAAACAACCGCAACAAACTCACCGTCGAACAGAAACAACACTGGGTCGACGCGATCGCCAAACTCGGCAAGCTCCCTGTCATGGAAAACAACGTAGACCAACTCCAAGAACTGACCCGAGGCGTCCTGAACTGTGTTAAAAACCCAACACCCGAATCAAGCACCACCCCACCACGCGGAAACCAACCGAACCAGCCGTAGAACTTCGCAACAACACACAACCGAGCCGCGTATCACCGCGCTCCCCCGCGACCAGGTCCTCCTGCGCACCGTACGTGTTCAGCCAACGTCGTACGTGTTCAGCCAACGTCAACGGCATGATCATGCCTTGTCGAGACTCTCGCCGATCTGGTCAAACCATTACAG
>NZ_JBNCKT010000422.1:0-374 GCF_049841675.1 Micromonospora sp. DT4 | reverse complement strand
ACGCCCGCGGGCACTTCCCCACCGAGCAGGCCGCGCTGAAAATCCTCTACCTCGCGGTCACCAGCCTCGACCCCACCAGCAACGGCCGCACCCGATGGTCCAACCGCTGGAAAGCAGCGTTGAATGCCTTCGATATCACCTTCGACGGCCGGGTCTCCGCCGCCCGCCGGTAAACAGCCCAACATCATCGATAGAACAGAGAGAAGTTACACCGTTCGGATGACAGACCCCCCGACAGCGGGTTGTCGGTCGGGTGTCCCAGCGATAGAGCGTGCGGGCTCGTTGGATGAGTTGACGGATCGTACGTGTTCAGCCAACGTCAACGGCATGATCATGCCTTGTCGAGACTCTCGCCGATCTGGTCAAACCATTAC
>NZ_JBNCKT010000421.1:0-375 GCF_049841675.1 Micromonospora sp. DT4 | reverse complement strand
TCCCCCGAGACAAGAGCGTGCTTGTCACTGTTGCCGAGAAGGCAGAGAGGGACAAGGCGACGTTCGCCGCTTATGACATCTGGTGCAAAGGTGACTCCACAAGGGCGGGAAAGATCCCTACATACGACACCCTGGTCACGCTCCCGGAAACGGGGGACGTCATTGATCTCGGCGTGCGGATGGGTGGTCTCATCTACGTCGGGCGTGAGGATCCGCAGAAAATGATCGCTCAGGCTCTGAGCGCCCGTGGGCTGCAGACGGAGTATCGGGACGACAAGACCTTTCTTGTGCGCCCAGAGGAGGCGGCCGGTGGGGAGTCGCGGTCGGTGTCCGCCACAACACAGAAGGTCGCCAATCTGGCTGTGGGTCGTCGGC
>NZ_JBNCKT010000420.1:0-380 GCF_049841675.1 Micromonospora sp. DT4 | reverse complement strand
AGACGGCGAAGAAGTCTCTCACGTTCTCGTCGCTCATTCTCTGAAACCCGACGATATGCATATGTCCGCCACCGTCGTATTTGACCGTGAATCCGGCGTCCGTCAGGGCTCGGGCAAGCTTGCCATTGTCGGAAATCGCCCCAACTTTTGTCAGGCTATAGAAAATATTTCCGACGCGGTATTCCTTTCCTTTGACATCCACAAGTTCACTCTGAGGGGGGATTTTGTTCCGACGGTTGGGGAGGTCTTTCTGCACCCATGTGGTGATGGCGGCGACACGCTCGTCCACGGTGTAGCGGTGTCGCTTGTGACCTTTGTTGGGGTATGGCTTCTGGCGTTGTTTTTGGCGTGATGTTCGGGTTGGTCCGCTGGTGGACGGG
>NZ_JBNCKT010000419.1:0-381 GCF_049841675.1 Micromonospora sp. DT4 | reverse complement strand
CCGGCACCGTCCGCCGCCACGACCAGCGGCAGAACATCGTCGAGGTCGCCTGGGACAGCGGCTCGACGCTGTCGATGAGCCTCGACGACGGCGACCGCATCGCACCAGCCACCACCCCGCCGCCCACCGGCGATCCGGTCGCCGAGGCCACCGAATGGGCCGCCACGCTGCGGCGCATGCGGGCCGCCGGCACCGAGGCCGGCCACACCGCCGCCGAGTGGTGGGCGCAGGACACCATCGGCGCCAGGGTCAGCGGCGACACCCGCCTGGCCGCCCGCCGGATCCTGGCCGGCATCCACGACGGCGATCCCGCCGTCCTCAACACGTTGCCCCACTTCTCCTCGGCTGGAGACTCGGTCGATGCCGCCGGGTGGGAGCTGT
>NZ_JBNCKT010000418.1:0-382 GCF_049841675.1 Micromonospora sp. DT4 | reverse complement strand
GACACGTCGGCGCCATAGACTTCGGCCAGGTGAGCGCTGATCTCACCGGTGGTCAGGCCCTTCGCCGACAGCGACAGAACCATGTCCTCCACGCCGGTCAGCCGCCGCTGCCGCTTGCGGACGATCTGCGGCTCGAATGAGCCGTCGCGATCGCGTGGCACGACGATCTCGACCGGGCCGACATCGGTCAGCACCGTCTTCGTCCTCGACCCGTTGCGGGAGTTCCCGCCGTCCTTACCAGCAGGATCGTGCTTCTCGTAGCCGAGGTGGTCGGTGATCTCACCGTCCATCGCAGCCTCGATCACACGCTTGGTCAGCTGCTGCAGCAGCCCGCCCTCACCGGTCAGTTGCAGGCCCGAGGTCCGGGCCTGCTCGACGAGCT
>NZ_JBNCKT010000417.1:0-385 GCF_049841675.1 Micromonospora sp. DT4 | reverse complement strand
ACCAACCAACCCAACCAACCAACCAAGCCAACCAAACCATGGGGATGTCTCGATAAAACAGTGGGGGCTATGGGGGCTATCTCACCAACGGCGTCAGAGAGCGACCCACGGCCACTTGACCTGATCTATGCGCCATATCCGGTTGAGGACCTTCCACAGGTCCGCCATTGATAGGGGCAGGTCGATTTACCGGATGTGAGTCTTGGTCGTGACTGTCAGGCGGCTGCGGCGCTAGTGTCCCGCGCCTGAGGTTCGTTTACAGAACGCGGCGATGCTGTCGAGGATCTCGTCGGCGGTCTTGGTCCACGCGTACGGACGTGGATCCTCGTTCCAGTTGTCGATCCAGGCCCGGATGTCGGCCTCCAGCGCGGGGACGCTCTTGTGG
>NZ_JBNCKT010000416.1:0-386 GCF_049841675.1 Micromonospora sp. DT4 | reverse complement strand
TCGCGTTGAAGCAGCAACAGCCCCTGGTCATCGCCATCGACAGCGCCTCAGCGGCGCCGCTCAAGCAGATGTCACAGGCCTACGGCGTCACCATCCTGCACCGCGTCCCGGGCAACGCCACGGGCACCCATGCCACGACCAGCGCGAATCTGGACAACATCTGGCTAATCACCAACGGCCCCACCACCACCACCAAAGATAAAAGCTTCACCAAACCGCTGGTCAAGAAGGCGGCCGCCACCCCCGCCCACACCCGCCCGCGCCCGGTGACACCCGCGCTCGCCAAACTCCTGCTCACCCCCGACCGGACAGCCAAACTCGACCTTTTGGCCGAGTACCGCGACACCCTGCGCACCGAACTCGCGCGCGGCGAACTCGACGCCATC
>NZ_JBNCKT010000415.1:0-386 GCF_049841675.1 Micromonospora sp. DT4 | reverse complement strand
TGAACGCCATCCGCATCCCACACCGAGTCGGACGCCCGCGTACCCGACCCGCCCGGATCCTGGCCGACAAGGCCTACTCCATCAAAGCCATCCGCGCTGACCTGCGCCGACGTGGCATCAAGGCGACCATCCCGGAGAAGAGCGACCAACAGGCCAACCGACGTAGACGAGGATCGGCCGGCGGGCGCCCACCCACCTTCGACCGAGAGCGCTACCGGGACCGCAACACCGTCGAACGTGCCATCAACAAACTCAAACAGTTCCGCGCCGTGGCCACCAGATACGACAAACGCGAATTCATGTACCTGGCCACCATCGACATCGCCACCATCAAGATCTGGCTCCGCGACCTCGCCCGCGAAACCTGATCCACAAGACACGGCCTA
>NZ_JBNCKT010000414.1:0-389 GCF_049841675.1 Micromonospora sp. DT4 | reverse complement strand
CTCGCCATCGACGGCGGGAAGGTTCGGGTGGGACCACCGGTGACGGGTTCGGTCCTCACTGACGTGTTGACTGATCCGGCGCGTACGTCCATGCCGGGCATGATTGCCGCTTCCACCGGCCCTCACCGCCGATCGGTCACGGAAGCAATGCGTGTGAGCGACATGGTTGCTACTTTGATTGACTGGTATCAGAATTATTTGGGCGAGTACAGGCCGGTCCCCTACCGGGCACAGACCTGGACCCTTCCAGGTACGACGAGGACCCTTCCACTTGGCGACTGGGTGCACGAAATAAGAGCTAATGGAATTGATGATCCGACGGGTGTGATTGCTGCCGCCATGGAGAGATGCGATATAACTCCCGTACTCGCGGAGGGTGGCCGGCGTAT
>NZ_JBNCKT010000413.1:0-390 GCF_049841675.1 Micromonospora sp. DT4 | reverse complement strand
TACCTCTCAGTGCGCTTTGGCAAGCACACGGTTGGTAGTCCTGCCTTGCGGCGGAACGGTCCCGGTCTGACCGGCGGATGTCGTGCCGGGTTCACGCTTCACAGCCACCTGCCCGCGTACGCGGGTCTTCTGGTCGGCTCCACGTGCTGCCACCGGGCCACTCCCGGCAGTATCGAACTCGGCCGCGAGAGCGGCCAGGTTCAGGAAGGCGTTGCAGTCCCGGTCAATGAGCAGACCGCACGTCTTGCAGGTGTATTCGCGTTCGGACAGGGCCAGCTTGGTTTTCACCGTGCCGCAGCCCGAGCAGGTCTTGGAGACTGTCGGGTAACTGGACGGCTACGCAGTGAGAAGTCGTTCGGCGTTGATGCGTCGGGCGGCTTCGCGCTCGGT
>NZ_JBNCKT010000412.1:0-390 GCF_049841675.1 Micromonospora sp. DT4 | reverse complement strand
AACACCGCGCACAAAACAACGCGCGAAACCGTACTCCCGACAAGGTGACAAGTCGCGCGAACAAGGTGACAAGTCGCGCAAACATTTCACACCGGGCGAGCGTGTCGACGCCATCAACACGTGGGTAGCGCAAGACTCCACCAATCGCCGGAACGCAGTCCCCGCAAGCGACGACACTGTGACGGTCGGAGAAAATAAATACCCGATCGGCAGGATTTTCGATGGCCTGGTGCGAGTTGAGTATTGCAAATACGATAAAAATGTTGCCGAAGCCCTAAAGAAAAACGGATACACCGTCGAACGTGACGGCCATGGACATATGCATATCGTCAAGTTTCAGAGAATGAAAGACGAGAAGGCGAGAGACTTCCTCGCCATCTACGAGGACTG
>NZ_JBNCKT010000411.1:0-398 GCF_049841675.1 Micromonospora sp. DT4 | reverse complement strand
GGCCGCTTGTTCAAGGGCGGTGCAGAACGCGCGGATGTCAGCTGCGGTGGTCCACGCCTGGTAGGCGTTGCGGAAGGTTTCCGCGCGGATGTTGTCCGCGGCCCGGACGCGGGCGTCGGCCATCGCGGCGTGCCATTGCGCGAGGGTGGCCTCCTCCTGCCGTCTGCGCTCGACCGCGGCTTCCTCCTGCCGCCGCCGGTGCTCGGCCGCAGCCTTCTCCCGCGCGGCTTCGGCTGCCCGCCGTTGCTGTTCGTCGGCGGTGACGCCAGCCTCGAACCCTTGGATGATCTGCGCGACGCGTTGTTCCAGACGTACGCGTGCGGTGTCGGTCCAGGTGTCCCGGTTGTCGTGTCCGGCCCGGGCGATCTCCAAGCGGAGCCTGCCGGAGTCGACGACGT
>NZ_JBNCKT010000410.1:0-401 GCF_049841675.1 Micromonospora sp. DT4 | reverse complement strand
CGATGAGGCAGATGGTCCTCGCCGCGGTGGCCGACTTCAACGGAGAGGTGATCTTCCTGGGCGCTCCCCTGGGTCGGGACGCCAGCGACCAGGCCATATGGGATGTGCGGTGCCTGGCGCAACACCTGGCTCTGGGGCAACGGCCCCACGTCGTAGTCACACCCGCGTATCTCCACGAAACCCTTACCCGACTGTCTGAAGACCTCACCGTCAGCATCGTCCACCCGACTCTCTCGCAGCGCTCACCCGGGAACGCCTCACTCGGCTACGACTGGACGGCCACGCTCGGCACCACGGCTGTCACCCTGGGCCCCGTCCTCACCGGGGCAGGGCTCACCACCGCCACACGTCACACCAAGACCCACCCCCGCATCACCCCGGCCCTGGCGCACCTCCTGCTC
>NZ_JBNCKT010000409.1:0-406 GCF_049841675.1 Micromonospora sp. DT4 | reverse complement strand
CGAGTCGGGCGGCGACCGCGCATGCCCGCGATCCGCCGACCGAAGGGCCACCCGCCATGGCACACCCCGCACAGCCCCAGAGCCGCAGCCGGCGTCCCAGCGACCGCACCTCCGTACCGGACGACGTCACTGACCGGCTCCTGTGGGCCCTCGCGGTCGACGTCGCCGCCGCCCACCAGCCCGGACCCGACGGCGCCTGCACGAACCTGCAGTGCCGCGGACAGCAGGGCCCCTGCTGGGCGCTGCGCACCGCCCGCCGCGCCGAACAACACGCCCGCCGCGCCACCACCACCCTCGCCCCGGCGCCGCCGTCGCCGCGCCCGGTCGGGGTCGTACGGGGACGCGCCCCCGTGCCCGCCCCGCCGCGCCGCTTCACCGGCTGGTTCACCCCCGCCCGCCCGCCGGC
>NZ_JBNCKT010000408.1:0-407 GCF_049841675.1 Micromonospora sp. DT4 | reverse complement strand
GGTCAACACCGCGCCCACCCGGAACACACAATCCGCCGTCTGGCTATCCCACCGCGGCAAACCCTGCACCGCCCGCCGCAACCGCAGCGCCGCCACACTCTCAGCGTCCGAGGCAGCCCGCAGCGTCTTACCAATTACCGCACCCGCCGACCCCGCCGCATGCTCAACCGGCAACACCACCGCCGCGCCACCCTGACCAGGAAACGGCACCACCCGCGAACCCCACCGCGCGACACCAACCCCCGCGGTCGCCTCGGCGTTCTCGACATCACCTGAGCGTTGCTCGGAGTCCGAGTGCGCGAGGACGTCCGGCTCGGCGGCCGCGGCGATCCCGTCGGATGGGTAGACGACGGGTTCGCCCACAGGGGTGGCTATCGCGGCCTGGTCGACCGTCGGCTGTGGGATCT
>NZ_JBNCKT010000407.1:0-409 GCF_049841675.1 Micromonospora sp. DT4 | reverse complement strand
CTCAACCTGCACATTCCACAAACCAACAAGACGCCAACCCGCTCCATCCCAGCTGGATTCTATCTTCCACGAATCCTTCTCTAATCCTTCCGTTCCCTTTAATGCATCCCGTACGTTGCCGATAGCCGAACCGGGCGTTGCGGGGCCCGTGTGCACACTCTTGACCTCGGCGTGCGTCACGAATTCGTTGTCCGTGCCGCGCTTGTTGATAAGAAGTCGAAGTAGTTTGGCGGCCTTGTCTCCGATTTTGCGCACCTCTTTGCCGTCGCGTTTTAGTGTGCGCCCGTCGAGAGACCATTGCGCCTGCGCAGGAGCGACGGCATCCTGCCCGACAGCGGCAGCGGCAGCGGCAGCGGCAGCGGCAGCGGCAGCGGCAGCGGCAGCGGCAGCGGCAGCGGCAGCGGCAGCG
>NZ_JBNCKT010000406.1:0-413 GCF_049841675.1 Micromonospora sp. DT4 | reverse complement strand
GTCCACCAGCGGACCAACCCGAACATCACGCCAAAAACAACGCCAGAAGCCGTACCCCAACAAAGATCGCAAGCCACACCGCTACACCGTGGACGAGCGTGTCGCCGCCATCACCACGTGGGTGCAGAAAGACCCCCCCAACCGTCGGAACACAATCCCCCCTCATGACGATTCTGTGAATGTCGGAGGAAAGGCGTACCCCATCGGACATATTCTCTCTGACCTGACACTAGTTGGGATGATTTCCGACGATGACAAGGTTGCCCAAGCCCTGACGGACGCCGGATTCACGGTCAAACACGACGGTCGCGGACATATGCATATCGTCGGGTTTCAGAGAATGAGCGACGAGAACGTGAGAGACTTCCTCGCCGTCTATGACATCTGGCTCAGCGAGGAAGACGCGAACGGTA
>NZ_JBNCKT010000405.1:0-414 GCF_049841675.1 Micromonospora sp. DT4 | reverse complement strand
CCATCGACATCGCCACCATCAAGATCTGGCTCCGCGACCTCGCCCGCGAAACCTGATCCACAAGACACGGCCTAGGATCCAGGTGCAGCAGACGCCAGGACTGCATCTCCCGCTTGAGCGCGTACAGCAGGGGGAAGTCTGTCGCCGTGGTCAAGCTGGACAAGACGGTGGCGGTGGCAGCCGTCGCCGGAAGTCGACGCTTACGCCCTTGATTCCCCTGCTGCCTGATGCTGAAGACCGGACGGTTCTGCTCGTCCTGCTCCGTCTCCAACGGATCGGCACCCGTGCGGTAGGCCGCCAAGCGCTTGCGCTGGGCAGCGTCGAACCTGCTCACCCAGCCTCCGCTATTCAGAGTGAATAGCTGGCATCGAGGGTGGTCAAGGAAAGGTGCACCCGACCTGCAAGGATATGGTT
>NZ_JBNCKT010000404.1:0-414 GCF_049841675.1 Micromonospora sp. DT4 | reverse complement strand
GTCCACCAGCGGACCAACCCGAACATCACGCCAAAAACAACGCCAGAAGCCGTACCCCAACAAAGATCGCAAGCCACGCCGCTACACCGTGGACGAGCGTGTCGCCGCCATCACCACGTGGGTGCAGGAAGACCTCCCCAACCGTCGGAACACAATCCCCCCTAGGCACGATTCTGTGAATGTCGGAGGAAAGGAATACCCCGTCGGAAATTTTCTCTATGACCTGACACGAGTTGGGGAGAGTTCCGTCGATGAAAAGGTTGCCCAAGCCCTGACGGACGCCGGATTCAAGGTCGACTACGACGGTGCCGGATATATGCATATCGTCGGGTTTCAAAGAATGAGCGACGAGAACGTGAGAGACTTCTTCGCCGTCTATGACGCCTGGCTCGACGAGAAAGACGCAAACGGTAT
>NZ_JBNCKT010000403.1:0-422 GCF_049841675.1 Micromonospora sp. DT4 | reverse complement strand
ACCGTTTGCGTCTTTCTCGTCGAGCCAGGCGTCATAGACGGCGAAGAAGTCTCTCACGTTCTCGTCGCTCATTCTCTTAAACCCGACGATATGCATATGTCCGTCACCGTCGTATGCGACCTCGAATCCGGCGTCCTTCAGGGCTTGGGCAACCTTGCCATCGGCGGAAATCGCCCCTACTTGTGTCAGGTCATAGAGAATATGTCCGATGGGGTATTCCTTTCCTCCGACATTCACAGAATCGTCATGAGGGGGGATTGTGTTCCGACGCTTGGGGAGGTCTTTCTGCACCCACGTGGTGATGGCGGCGACACGATCGTCCACGGTGTAGCGGCGTGGCTTGCTACCTTTGCTGGGGTACGGCTTCTGGCGTTGTTTTTGGCGTGATGTTCGGGTTGGTCCGCTGGTGGACGGGGCCGCCG
>NZ_JBNCKT010000402.1:0-426 GCF_049841675.1 Micromonospora sp. DT4 | reverse complement strand
GCAGGGAGCCTGCTGGTGTCGGCGCAGGTCGGGCCGGCGGCGTGGCCTGCGGCGGGGCAGGCGGTGATCGCGGTGCCGGTCAAGCCGGGCCGGGCCCCGACGAGCCTGACCGCCGGGTCGCGGGTGGTGGTGCTGGTCGCCCCGCCTGCGGGGGGCGGGCAGCAGGCGCCGCAGCAGAACAACAGTGTGCGCCGGGCGGTGGCCACGGTCGTGTCCGTGGCGGCGGGCGCGGACCAGGTGGGCACGCAGTTGGTGACGGTGCTGCTCGCCGCGGACGCGGCGGAAGCGGTCGCGGCGGCCCCGGGGGACGTGTCGCTGGTGCAGCTCGGCCCGTCCCAGTGAGACGTGAGGCTGTTACGGCCGGACGGCCAGCATGGCCTGGGGCGTGCGGTGATCGACGGGCTAGGCGCGGTCGTCGGAGTCGAC
>NZ_JBNCKT010000401.1:0-427 GCF_049841675.1 Micromonospora sp. DT4 | reverse complement strand
CCCTGCTCGCGCAGGCTGCGGCGGTGCTGGTCGCGGAGCCGGTGCTGGTCGGCGACGATCGCCTCCGCCACCGGGCGGGTGCAGGAGAACACCGTCCACCCGTTCCAGTGGTCGATCAGGGTGCCGACGAAGCCGATCTCGAAGCGGTCATCGCCGTCCGGGCCGGCGGTCATCGCCCATTCGCCGGAGAACACGCCGACGTCGCCGAGGTGTACCCGGTCGGGGTGCAGGTGGGACACGTCGCTGCCGGTGGGGCTGGCCGCGAGGTGACACAGTTCGGCGACACGCTCTGCGGTTGCGGTGGCGAAGGCGTCGCGGTAGACGGTCATCGCCTCGTCGCGCTGCTGGAGGCGCAGCCCGAACCAGCCGGAGACATCGCCGGTGGCGTCGGCGAACAGCTCCCACCCGGCGGCATCGACCGAGTCTC
>NZ_JBNCKT010000400.1:0-430 GCF_049841675.1 Micromonospora sp. DT4 | reverse complement strand
TGAAAGCCTTGTTCGGCAAGCCAGAAGTCCGCTACGCAGCCGGCTAACCACGGCACCTTTGGGTTACTGGTCAATACCTGCTGCCGGCCGCGCCGACTGACCGCCTGGTCGGGTAGGTCGTACCGCCAGCTGAGCGCCGCCTGTAGGGCTCTGCCGCTGTCGAAGGTCCCGTCTGCCTGCCGGTTGAGGTGCTTGGCGAGCGTCATCCAGATCTGCTCGGCGGCATCTATCGCCGCATCGACGGAAGCGGGGTAAACACATGTTCTGGTGCTGTCGGGAACGCCGAATCCCAGCTCCGTCGCGAAGACGGTACGCCCGAGTTTGCGGGCGAGTGTTTCGGCCATGGCCTCTTGGAGACTGTCGGGTAACTGGGTGGGGGCGGAACGTCACGCCGAGACACGTCGATGGAAGGTCCTCGACAAATAGATCA
>NZ_JBNCKT010000399.1:0-432 GCF_049841675.1 Micromonospora sp. DT4 | reverse complement strand
GTCCAGGTCCGCCGCCCGAAAGCAGGCAGACCCGGCAGGCGCGCGTTCGTCTCGGGCAAGAAGAAACAGAACACCGGTAAAGCCACCGTGATCAGCGACGACAAGGGCCGGCTGCTGTGGTGCGGCGCGGTCCGCCCCGGACGCATGCACGACGTCACCGCCCTGCGCACCGAGGGCATCGAAGACCTCCTGCAGCAGTACCCCCAGGTCAAAACCCACGTCGACTCCGGCTACCAAGGCCTGGCCCGCGACTACGCAGACCAGGTCACCGCCCCGCCGAAGAAACCCGGCAAGACCACCGACGACACCCAGCACGCCGCCTACGAGACCGCCCGGCACGCTCAGTCATCCCAACGGATCTGTGTGGAACACGCCATCGCCGAACCCAAGCAATGGCGACCACTACAGCGCTACATCGGACGCCGCGACCAC
>NZ_JBNCKT010000398.1:0-434 GCF_049841675.1 Micromonospora sp. DT4 | reverse complement strand
AGGGGTTCGGTGCCGTTGTCGTGTTCGAGGAAGAACCCGACGGTGCGCCCTCCGGCGTGCCAGATGCCGTGCCCGTCAGGCTGGACACCGGCCCCGCTGCCGGCGGCGTAGGAGGCGGCGGCGAAGGCGGCGGTGGTGTGCTGTTCGGACCACCACCGGGCCAAGCGGGCGTGCTCGTCGGTGCGGGCGTAGTCGACGAGGTCGACGAACAGCTGGTTGGTGCCGAGCAGGTGGGCCAGGCGGCGGCTGCCGATGATGCGTTCAGTCCGTTCGATGCTGGTCCTCGGCGCTCGCGCACCGGCCTGGTTCGGGTCGTTGAACTGGGTGGGGTGGACCACGGCACCGAGCGGGCCGAGGGTGTAGAGGTACTGGCCGCTGCCGGTGGTGACGTCCACGAACCGGCTGACCGCCTCCATCTGGTGCAACTGGGCGAG
>NZ_JBNCKT010000397.1:0-438 GCF_049841675.1 Micromonospora sp. DT4 | reverse complement strand
CTAGGGCCTGTCTTGTGGATCATGGTTGGTGGGGTAGGAACATCACGGGTGTCCGGAGTGTTACCCGAGCGCTATGTCTGCACGATTCGAGCTCACCGATGCCGAGTGGGACCTCATTGAGCCCCTGCTGCCTGCCGATCCCGCCAGGGGCGGCAGGTGGCGGGACCACCGGACCGTGATCAGTGGCATTCTGTTCCGGGAACGTACCGGTATCCCCTGGCGGGACCTGCCCGCCCGCTTCGGTAACTGGAAAACCGTCTACCTGCGTAAACGCCGCTGGGCGTTGGACGGCACCTGGCAGCGCATCGCCGAGCGGTTGCGGTTGGACGCCGACCTGGACGAGGGCGATGACTGGACCGTCAGCCTCGACAGCAGCGTGATCCGCGCCCACCAGCACGCCGCCGGCGCCCGCCACCAACCCCCAGCCGACCATCCGGG
>NZ_JBNCKT010000396.1:0-439 GCF_049841675.1 Micromonospora sp. DT4 | reverse complement strand
CCTCGACGTCCTCAAACAGCTGTTCACCACCGGGCCGTGGTTGCCTCAAACGGCTACCTCAAGCTGAATACGTACGATTGGATCGTCCGACTGTTGCCGTCGGGGATGCGTTCGTCGGGACGGGCTGGGAGTAGCCCGAACGGTGGTTCCTCGGCGAGCGCCTTGCGTGCCCGTTCGGTGGCGGCGAACTCGTCACCGGTCGGCTCGCGAAAGACCTTTGTGCCCTCGTCATCGAGGTCAGCGGCCACGAGCAGCATGTCGCGTCGCTCGCCGTCGAGGCTCAGCCGGGTGTGCGTGTCTTTGGTGTGAACGTGTCCGCAGAAGGGGCAGACCGCGACGCGGCCGTCGGAGGCGTACTTGCTCTTAGAGACTGTCGGGTAACTGGGTGGGGGCGGAACGTCACGCCGAGACACGTCGATGGAAGGTCCTCGACAAATAG
>NZ_JBNCKT010000395.1:0-441 GCF_049841675.1 Micromonospora sp. DT4 | reverse complement strand
GGCCGGATCACCGCGACTGCCCTACACCTGGCACTCACCCCACTGACCGAGCCCAGCACCGAGGCCATCGAACTCGCCGCACCCTGGAGCCTCGGCCGATGCCTGCACCAGGCTCTGCCTCGCCTTGACGTCCGCGATCCAACTCAGCTCTGCGTCGAACAGGTCGTCGAGTTCGCCGAGAGTGTCTACGAAGTGTTCATCCGAGACGGGCTGCCCACCGATCTCGCCATCACCGGAGCAGGCCGATGACGACGCCGATGCTCGACCGCGCTGGCGCCCGCCGGCTCGCCTCGGACGCAGAAGTCATCAGTGTCCGACGTCTTCCCCAAGGCCGCTTCAACACCTGCTGGCACCTGGCAGGCCACGATCGCTCCTACCTCCTCAAGTTCAACAACCGGGAGGGCGAGGCCCACCTGCAGAAGACGGCCGACGCCATGATTG
>NZ_JBNCKT010000394.1:0-448 GCF_049841675.1 Micromonospora sp. DT4 | reverse complement strand
TCTGTAATGGTTTGACCAGATCGGCGAGAGTCTCGACAAGGCATGATCATGCCGTTGACGTTGGCTGAACACGTACGGTCAACGAACCAACGAACCCCACCGGGAGCCGAATGGAAGGTAGACAACGAAGGCACTGGGAGCTGATACAGATAGCCGTACGTCAGATGAGTTCCGACGATTTTTTGCCGGATTATGTAGTCGAAAGCGAAGGAACTGAAGCATGCCTGAATAAGGGCTGCGGACAAGGGATCTTCGCAGAAGATGATGGGATTGGTGTGACCCACCCCATATTTCGGCAGCACGGTAGCCACCATCGTTCGCGTATCCGTGGACCGGGCAATGTCCCGCCACCCCATTAGCCATTGGTGGCCCCGTACGTATTCAGCTTGAGGTAGCCGTTTGAGGCAACCACGGCCCGGTGGTGAACAGCTGTTTGAGGACGTCGAGG
>NZ_JBNCKT010000393.1:0-448 GCF_049841675.1 Micromonospora sp. DT4 | reverse complement strand
TGAGATGGGGTGGCTCGGCCGGCGCTTGGGTGGGGTGTTCGTTGGCGCGGATCTTGGTGGGTTGCGTCAGTTGGCGCCGGGTGCGGTGACGGTGGTGCGGGTGGACCGTCCGAGGGGGCCGCGTCATGTGGTGGTGGTGGCGCGTGGTCCTGAGGGGCAGTTGTTGTTGGTCGAGACGCAGGCTCCGCCCGGCGAGCGGATCGTCACGCTCGATGGTGAAAGAGCGTTGCCGGGTTCGTTGCTGGGAGCGGTATCGCTTGTGGTCGACCAGGACCGGCGGCTTCGGCAGTGGGACATGCTCCACATGCGAGCGGGCGTGCATGGTGATCCGGTCGGCACTTCACGGGTCGGCGTGTTGTTGGATTCGTCTTCGACCGTCCATATCGGCATGCACACCGGTCAGCCGTACGCGTCGACCTCCACCGACCACAGCGGTAGCCAGCAGCAC
>NZ_JBNCKT010000392.1:0-448 GCF_049841675.1 Micromonospora sp. DT4 | reverse complement strand
GGTGCACGATGCAGGTCTGGACCACGGTCTGTGGCCATACCGTGTTGATCGCGTCAGGCAGGCCGGTGAGCCCGTCGCAGACTGCCATCAGCACGTCCTCGACGCCGCGGTTCTTCAGCTCGGTGCACACGGAGAACCAGAACTTGGCACCCTCGCCGCCGTCGCCGGCCCACAGGCCGAGGATGTCGCGAGTCCCGTCGACGGTGACCGCCAACGCGACGTAAATCGGCCGGTTCGCGACCTTACCGTCCCTGACCTTGACGTTGATGGCATCGAGAAACACGACTGGGTAGACACGATCCAGGGGCCGGTTCTGCCACTCGGCCATGCCGTCCATGACCTTGTCGGTGATCGTGGAGATCGTCTGCCGCGACACGTCGGCGCCATAGACTTCGGCCAGGTGAGCGCTGATCTCACCGGTGGTCAGGCCCTTCGCCGACAGCGACAG
>NZ_JBNCKT010000391.1:0-454 GCF_049841675.1 Micromonospora sp. DT4 | reverse complement strand
GCGCGAAGCCGCCCGACGCATCAACGCCGAACGACTTCTCACTGCGTAGCCGTCCAGTTACCCGACAGTCTCTGAGGCCCTCCTGACCTTCTGGCATCGTCACCTTCTGGCATCGTCCGGCGCCCGGGGCGGGCGGGGCTGCCGAGGCCGAGTGGGCGCTGCATCCTTTGCTCTGCTGCAACATAGGCGACACCGGGTTCAGCGCTGTGTCGCCGATAGGGAAGCAGAGCAAAGGATGTGCGGGCACCCTCCCGTGCTGGCCCTCGGCCGTGCTGGCCCTCGGCCGTGCTGGCCCTCGGCCGTGCTGGCCCTCGGCCGTGGCCGGCCGGCACGGCTGTCGTCTGTTGCGGCGAGCGGGGCTAGGGGGGCTAGGGGGGCTAGACGATCTATTCCAAGGGGTGCGGGGCAGCGAACAAGAGCGAGGGTGTCCATGATCGACGTTGCTGAGCAACGA
>NZ_JBNCKT010000390.1:0-470 GCF_049841675.1 Micromonospora sp. DT4 | reverse complement strand
AGTTACTCACCGTGGTCGAACGGTACGGCGCCACGATCCTGCACCCCACCCTGCAACGACCCGACAACACCAGCATCGGTCTCGGTACCTACTGGAAGGCCACCCCCTCCCAGCGAGGCAAGCCCACCGTCGGCCCCGCGCGCCTCTGGCAGGACATCACTGCCGATGCCGTGCGTGGTGCCGCCGCACTCGCTGACCCCACCACGGCCGTCACACGAGTCGACGACACTCTCGGCGAGCTGATCTGGGCACCTAACCTCGCCGCCGCCCGCCCCGTGTTCGCCAAGGCGAGTAAGCGCTGGTCACCGCAGCAGATGCGCGACAGCCTGGCCCACGTCGAGCAGATGATCAAACGGGTACCCGACCAACCCGAGCTGAGCCGCTACGCCCCGGTCCTCGAGTTCGGCGCGACCGACCACGCCGACATCGTCTTCGATTACGCCCTCGCCGACACGGCGGACCGACCCGCC
>NZ_JBNCKT010000389.1:0-473 GCF_049841675.1 Micromonospora sp. DT4 | reverse complement strand
CCCTTGACACGATCTTCACATTCCCCATCTCGGTGTCTCCTTCGTTCGGAGTTACACCGTTTTAACGACACACCCGGCTGATCAGGGCAGTGGCGATCTTGCTGACGGTGGGGGTGCGCTGGCCGGGCGCCCGGCCGTGGCCATACCGCCGCTCCCGTCTCGCTCCGTGCGCGAAAGAGGATGTGTCGAGTGACTTTCGACTTCATCGAGAAGCGGCCCGGACCGGGTGACCAGGTGATCTGGTATCCGTTCGCTGAGAACAGCGACTTCAGCCCGAGCTGGTGGGACTACCGGTCGATCGACGGCGTCAAGTCATACGCCTTGCTGGAGGTCCGCCAGGGTGGAGTGGAAGTAGCACGGATCGAGCTCGACCCCGGCGTCGTGATCGATCACTACCTAGTGAGGTGATCTCAGCGACTTTCAGGTAGGTATTTGTACTCGAAGTGAGTCAGGTGCAGCGCGGCGGCGACGAT
>NZ_JBNCKT010000388.1:0-474 GCF_049841675.1 Micromonospora sp. DT4 | reverse complement strand
CGACGGGCTCACCGGCCTGCCTGACGCGATCAACACGGTATGGCCACAGACCGTGGTCCAGACCTGCATCGTGCACCTTCTGCGTAACTCCTTGCGTTACGCGGCCCGCCAGGACTGGGAGAAGATCGCCAAAGCGCTGCGGCCGGTCTACACCGCACCGACCGAGGCCGCCGCGACCGATCGTTTCCTGGAGTTCGCTGAGGCATGGGGCAAGAAGTACCCGGCGATCGTCCGGCTCTGGGAGAACGCCTGGGCCGAGTTCGTCCCGTTTTTGACCTTCGACACCGAAATCCGCAAGGTGATCTGCTCGACGAACGCGATCGAGTCAGTCAACGCCCGCATCCGCCGGGCCGTGCGAGCCCGCGGGCACTTCCCGAACGAGCAAGCCGCACTGAAATGCGTGTACCTCGCCGTGATGGCCCTGGACCCGACCGGCACCGGTCAACGCCGCTGGATCACCCGCTGGAAAGCCGC
>NZ_JBNCKT010000387.1:0-483 GCF_049841675.1 Micromonospora sp. DT4 | reverse complement strand
TTCACCGTCCACCTGCACGTCACCACCGACTGGGACCTCGCCCGCCAACTCGGCGTCCCCAAACCGGTCGTGGCCGCGGCGATCGACCTCAACGCCGACCTCGCCGCCGGCAAGACCGTGTGGGCGCCGCAGCTGCGCGAACTGCTCGGCTTCGTGAAGGTCCGCGGCCACCTGGGCATGACCGCTGCCCTTGCCAACCTGGCCGGCATCGCCCCCGAGGACGCCCGAGACGACGTCACCGCCGCCCTGTCCCGGCACACCGGCACGCCCATCACCGCGCTCGCTCTCGGCAAGCGCTGACTCCATTCACCTCAGATTTCCTGGAAGGAGCCAATCCGTGTCACACCCCAGCACCCACCTACAGCAGGGCGCACCGCCGACGCCAGCCGGCGCCAGCGACTGGCATGCCTGGTCCGCGGCGTGGACCCAGCACGTCCCGCTGCTGACCGGCCGTACCGACCTCACCGTCCTCGTCGCCCCCGG
>NZ_JBNCKT010000386.1:0-484 GCF_049841675.1 Micromonospora sp. DT4 | reverse complement strand
CCACGCTGAACTCGCGGAGTCTGCTCCTTCGGCCTTGGACGAACCCGGACGCGGTGCCGCCAGCGCTCTGGCTATCGCCGCCATCGTGGATCTCGGATGCTGACTCGGTGCGCAGCGGCGGCTCGACACCGCGCTGCACGTCGCCGGGCAGAGCCGGCCCCGACGGTGGCAGGGCCAGCATGTCCGGCTCGGAGCCGTCGTGGACGGGGTACTGGCTGGCGCCAGCGGCCCAGAGGACGTCGTCAAGGCCGGGGAGGGGGTTGTTGTGGTGGTCGGTGGTGATCCATGTGTGTGGGTACGAGTCGTTTGATGAGGACTCTGCCAGCGTGTGCTGGGGTGTGTCGGTGGTGACTGTGGGGTTGACCTGTGTGGGGACCAGGGTCAGGGGCAGGTATTGGTGGTGATTGCGGTAGAGGTAGAGCGGGGGGCGGTCTGGGTTGGGGACGTGGGTGACATCCGTGATGACGTTGTCACTGTTTTCGAG
>NZ_JBNCKT010000385.1:0-492 GCF_049841675.1 Micromonospora sp. DT4 | reverse complement strand
GTTTCATCAGGGACTCTTCAATGTCCTGAACGATAACGGTTTCCAGCCGGAGGTTACCGACAACAAGATTCGAATACCCCGAGACAAGAGCCTGCTTGTCACTGCTGCCGAGAAGGCGGAGAAGGACAAGGAGACGTTCGCCGCTTATGACCTCTGGCGCAAAGGCAACTCCACAAAGGCGGGAAAGATCCCTCCACTCCGCACCCGGATCACGCTCCCGGAAACGGGGGCCGTCATTGATCTCGGCAGCCGGATGCATACTCTCATCCGCCACGGGCTTGTGGATCCGCAGAGGATGATCGCTCAGGCTCTGAGCGACCGTGGGTTGCAGACGGAGTATCGGGGCAAGAAGACCTTTCTTGTGCGCCCAGAGGAGGTGGCCGGTGGGGAGTCGCGGTCGGTGTCCGCCACAACACAGAAGGTCGCCAATCTGGCTGTGGGTCGTCGGCCCTTGCCGTGGGAGGGTGCGTCAGGCTCTGGTGTGGCGGTGGT
>NZ_JBNCKT010000384.1:0-494 GCF_049841675.1 Micromonospora sp. DT4 | reverse complement strand
GTCGATAGAGTCGATGACCGCCGCGATGTTCGGGCCCTGCTCACCGATGTCAGCGGGAGGCAAAGGTCGCTCGGGCATTCTCTGGTGAGCGAGGATGTAGTCGAGCTTCTCATCTATGTACACCACATACATGTCCTGGCTCAGGGCCCACGGCATGTGCTGCACCGAGCCGGAGTCGAAGGACACGAGAGTGGGAAGACCGGCCTGCTCGTCCGCCGCTACCATCTGCTGGAATTCCTGCAGTTCGCGCCCGTACGGCACCTCATACACCACCCACCAGAGGCCCGACGAACTCTTGTGG
This sequence comes from Micromonospora sp. DT4, assembly GCF_049841675.1. Taxonomy (NCBI): domain Bacteria; kingdom Bacillati; phylum Actinomycetota; class Actinomycetes; order Micromonosporales; family Micromonosporaceae; genus Micromonospora; species Micromonospora sp. DT4. The sequence goes on along the minus strand of NZ_JBNCKT010000384.1, from coordinate 193 downwards.
TGCCGCTTGGTGATCATCGGTAAGGCCCCGGCAGGGTCCACCGCTGACGTCGAGGCGGACATCATGCCCGCCCGGGCGGTGGACGGCGGATTAGCCAGCGCGTGCGCCAGTGCCGTACCCGTCACCGGGTCACCGGTAGTGACCTGCCCACCATCACCCACGCTCAACAACCGGCCATGCGCATCAGCGGGCA
>NZ_JBNCKT010000383.1:0-499 GCF_049841675.1 Micromonospora sp. DT4 | reverse complement strand
AGCACGTCCTCCCGGAAGCCGAGGATGTCCTGTCGGTTGGCCCGGAGAGCCCAGACCCGGGTGACGATCTCCTCTTGAGTACGGATGGTCACGTGGTTTCCTTCCTGTTGGTCCTACCTGTCGTGGTGGTGTGTCGGGTGCCGCTGACGGAGACGGCTCGGTTCCGGGTGACGCGGCGCGGCCTGGCCGGGGGTCGCTGGGCCTATGCCTGGTCGGGTTCGGGCAGGTCGCCGACGATCCGGTCGCAGGCGTACGGGTCGACGGCCTCCCAGCACCAGCTGCGGCCCATCACCACGTACCGGCCGTCACCGTCCGGGGCGACGCGTTCGATGGCTTCCGGATCGTCTGATAGGGCGCGCTGGTCGACCACGAGGACGTCTCCGTCGAAGGACAGGTCGGCCAGATCCGCGTCGACCCGGCGGTCCAGGTCGTCCTCCGGTACGCCCTGCTCGCGCAGGCTGCGGCGGTGCTGGTCGCGGAGCCGGTGCTGGTCGGCGAC
>NZ_JBNCKT010000382.1:0-501 GCF_049841675.1 Micromonospora sp. DT4 | reverse complement strand
AGACCACCGCGATCGTCGTCGACGACCTCGACGGCTCCACCGACGACGTCGGCACCTACCAGTTCGCCTTCAACGGCGTCACCTACGAGATCGACCTGTCCGCCAGCAACTTCGACCGGATGGCCGCGGCATTCGGCCCGTTCATCACCGCCGGACGCCGCCTACCGAAACAGCCCCGGGCACCACGGCGGCAGCACGGCACCACGACCGGCCGCGCCCACACCCAGGAGATCCGCACCTGGTGGTGGACCACGAACTGGCAGGAGCTGAACCTGCCCCGACCACGAACCGGGGGCGTCATCCCCGCCGCGGTGCGCGACGCCTACCACGCCGCGCACTGACCCCGATCCCCGATGCCGCCCGGCGAGCTATCGCCGGGCGGCACACCTGCGCGCGTCGCCGGAGTCCCGCACTCCGGGCAGAGGACTTGATCAATGCCCGATCCGAAGCGTGCATCAGTGCACGCGCCTCACTCACCGACCCCTGCCGACGGCAGGAGAA
>NZ_JBNCKT010000381.1:0-509 GCF_049841675.1 Micromonospora sp. DT4 | reverse complement strand
TCGACCCACCGTATGAGCGCATAACCACAGGTCAGACCGATTCGGCCGCCCATCTACTCACGCTGAACAGCTACGACCCGGTGGTTCGATGGTCCAGATAATGACCAGCCGTTGCTGTTCTCTCCCTTCAGTGAGGGCGAGATTGTCCTCGGCGATGAACGCAAAGAATGGTCGACCCTGACTAGGCGGCAACAGGCATTGGCGCTGCTGCGCCTTGCCGACCTGGGTATCGAAGATGTCGTTATCGACAGGCAGGAAGTTCTCTCCAGTACCGGCGAGACCATGACCCAACGCCGCCTGCGTCTTCTGCACAGGTCCGGTAACGACTCCGCACCACTCGATTTCTCTGCTGAATCGGAAGGAACGAGAACGTGGTTCGGCCTGATCGGGGCGGTGCTGACAGCCCTACAGTCGGGGTCGATCGTCATCTTTGACGGTACGTATTTAGCTCGAGTCAGTGGTGAGGTCCGGTGGGAGCCAGGGGCCGGTGGTGAACAGGGCGGTGAGGA
>NZ_JBNCKT010000380.1:0-512 GCF_049841675.1 Micromonospora sp. DT4 | reverse complement strand
ATCTATTTGTCGAGGACCTTCCATCGACGTGTCTCGGCGTGACGTTCCGCCCCCACCCAGTTACCCGACAGTCTCTTGGAGGACGGATACCAGCGGTCGGCCAGCAGCAGCCGGCCGCCGTTCCATCCGGCCTTGTACGCCAGCTGGCGACGGATCTGCGCGAACCCGGCGTCGGCGACGTGCCGGGCCAGCTTGCGGTTGGCCAGCATCCCGATCACGTTGAGGTCTTCGACCACGATGGTGCCGTGCTCACGCGCGAGCCGGGTGGTGAGCTTGTGCAGCCCGTCGCGGCGCAGATGAGTGACCCGGGCGTGCGCGCGACCGAGCCGAGCAGCTGCCCGCTCCCACCGCTTCGACGGTCGTCTTGCGGTACGCCGGTCCGGGCCGGTCTTGCGGGACACTGCCCGGCCCAACGAGCGCATGCGTTGCTGCGCGGCGACTAGGCCGTGTCTTGTGGATCAGGTTTCGCGGGCGAGGTCGCGGAGCCAGATCTTGATGGTGGCGATGTCGAT
>NZ_JBNCKT010000379.1:0-514 GCF_049841675.1 Micromonospora sp. DT4 | reverse complement strand
AGCCCGCACGCTCTATCGCTGGGACACCCGACCGACAACCCGCCGACTCAAGTGACGCCTATTGCCGGTCGCTCTAAGGTTGCGAGCTTCGGGGTGCAGGAGAGCAAAAGCATCGTGCCCCCGGCGCTGGAGGCCTTCGCGTCGTCGGGACGTGCGGTATTCAAGTTCGTGGCTTCCTCGGTCTCCGACCTCGACCGGATCGCCGAACTGGCGGCCGCTTACCAGCTCACGCCGGTATGGGTGATGCCGGAAGGCACCACCCCTGGGGCGATCATCGCGGCGACCCGTGTCCTGGCGGATGCGGTCGCGGCCCGGCACTGGCATTTCACCACCCGGCTGCACGTGCTGGCCTTCGCCGACACCCGAGGCCGCTGACCTCACCACCACTCACAACCCGACCTCTCATTTCCCAGTACCCGGAAGCGAGAAGATGCCGTGACTAGGCCGTGTCTTGTGGATCAGGTTTCGCGGGCGAGGTCGCGGAGCCAGATCTTGATGGTGGCGATGTCGATGG
>NZ_JBNCKT010000378.1:0-518 GCF_049841675.1 Micromonospora sp. DT4 | reverse complement strand
GAGATCAATGACGTCCCCCGTTTCCGGGAGCGTGACCGGGGGGTCGGATGCAGGGGGGATCTTTCCCGCCCTTGTGGGGTCGCCTTCGCGCCAGACGTCATAAGCGGCGAACGTCGCCTTGTCCTTCTCTGCCTTCTCGGCAACAGTGACAAACGTGCTCTTGTCTAGGTGTATTCGAATCTTGTTGCGGTTGACCTCCGGCTGGAAACCGCTCTCGTTTAGAATATCGAAGAGTTCCTGATGAAACAAAAGTCCCGGTTGTCGCAAACCCTTAAATGTTTTCCCGACGGGGTGAACCTTCCCCTCGGCATCCTTCACCTCTTTTGCGTCGGCGGGAATTTTGCCCCAGTTCTTGCCATCTGTCCCCACCCAAACCCGAATCCCCGCGATCCGCTCCTGATTGTCCTTTTCCTGCTTGTCCGATAGCTTCCGGGGCTTCGATGGCGGCTCCCCGGGTACCCTAAAGCCATCAAATTTCGATGTGTCGCCCTCATTCAGGTAGATGACCTCGAAGCCGC
>NZ_JBNCKT010000377.1:0-518 GCF_049841675.1 Micromonospora sp. DT4 | reverse complement strand
CGCACCGACGACGTCAAGGGCTTCAAGGTCCTACCCCGCCGGTGGGTGGTCGAGCGGACGTTCGGCTGGCTGGTGCGTAACCGGCGCCTGGCCCGTGACTATGAGCGACTGACGGTCAACTCCGAAGCCAGGATCAAGATCGCGATGATTCGACTCATGACGATGCGACTGGCCGGTCAGACGATCCGCTGGACCAACGCCACCGAACGCGAAGCCGCCCGACGCATCAACGCCGAACAACTTATCGTGGCGTAGCCATACGGTTACCCGACGGTCTCTTACGCCGCCGCGACCACGACACCAGCGTGCCCCGCTCCTCGTCGGTGAGCACCAGTTCCGCCTTCGGGCGACCACGACCAGCCATGCAGACAGCATCCACCACCACAGTCACCGCCCGATGTCACCACAACAACAAATAGGAAACAAATTTAAGGCGCGGGACACTGAGGTGATCTCAGCAACGCATAACGGTTGATTGGCGCGACACGGACGAAGGCGGCGAGTCGGGCAGTTGTGGA
>NZ_JBNCKT010000376.1:0-520 GCF_049841675.1 Micromonospora sp. DT4 | reverse complement strand
CAGGACATCCACCCGGATAACATCCTTATCCGACCTGGCGGTCAGATCGCCTTGCTCGACTTCGATCACGCCACCATCGCCGAAGACGTCAGCGACTTCGTCAAGATCGACCGATGGTGTTTGCCCGCGGGCGATGACCGCCGGCTCCTGCTGGATGCCTACTGGCGCCAGCGAGGCCAGCCAGCTGACCCGATGTTCGAGCACCGCCTCGCCTTCTACCGCCTGGTTATCCACCTGTCGTACGTCCTGTATTGGCATAACCGTGACAGCACCCAGATCCCCGGATGCGTCGCGGCCCTGCGAAGCGAACTGGAGTAAACATGCCCGCCACGAAACCCACCAACCCAGCGCCCGCGCCGGTCGCCGGCCCCGGCGTGCAGGTCGTCGCCGCCCTACTCCGCCGCGACGACCACATCGTGCTCGTGCAAGAGCAGCGCGACGGTCAGGAGATCTGGTCTATCCCCGGCGGCGGCGTCGAACGCGGCGAACTGCTGACCGAGGCCCTCATTCGCGAGGTACA
>NZ_JBNCKT010000375.1:0-522 GCF_049841675.1 Micromonospora sp. DT4 | reverse complement strand
CATAGCGCTCGGGTAACACTCCGGACACCCGTGATGTTCCTACCCCACCAACCATGATCCACAAGACAGGCCCTAGGCCGCGCCGGCTTCCGGCTCGTGTATGACGGCCGGGCCGCCGAGGTGCGGTTGCGCCTCTACGGGTTGCACCAGGCATCCAACGCGCTCGCCGCCGCCACCGTCGCTCTCGGGCTGGGCCACCCAATCGAAGCCGTGGCCCAGGCGGTATCGCACGCCGAAGCGGTGTCACCAGGCCGGATGCAGGTCACCACCCGCGCGGACGGGGTGACCGTCATCAACGACGTCTACAACGCCGCGCCCGACGCCATGCGCGCCGCACTACGCGCCCTGCACGCGATGACCGGGGACGACCAACGGGCGGTCGCGGTGTTGGGCGAGATGAATGAGTTGGGCGAGCACGCCACAGAGGTACACCGCGAGATCGGACTGTTCCGCCCCGGGTTAGATGGAGACATCGAATCCTGGAGGAACACCGGCGATGCCTGCACCGAAGAAGTACAACGA
>NZ_JBNCKT010000374.1:0-530 GCF_049841675.1 Micromonospora sp. DT4 | reverse complement strand
TGGGCGCACAAGAAAGGTCTTCTTGCCCCGATACTCCGTCTGCAACCCACGGTCGCTCAGAGCCTGAGCGATCATCCCCTGCGGATCCACACGCCCCTGGTAGATGAGACCACCCATCCGCACGCCGAGATCAATGACGTCCCCCGTTTCCGGGAGCGTGACCCGGGTGTCGCGTGTAGGGATCTTTCCCGCCCTTGTGGAGTCGCCTTCGCACCAGAGGTCATAAGCGGCGAACGTCTCCTCGTCCTTCTCTGCCTTCTGGGCAGTAGTGACAAGCACGCTCTTGTCTCGGGGGATTCGAATCTTGTTGCGGTCGACCTCCGGCTGGAAACCGTTATCGTTCAGAACATCGAAGAGTCCCTGATGAAACAAAAGCCCCGTTCTCCGCAAAGCCTGAAATGTTTTCCCGACGGGGTGAACCTTCTCCCCGGCATCCTTCACCTCTTTTGCGTCGGCGGGAATTTTGCCCGAGTTCTCGCGATCTGGCCCCACCCAAAGCTGAATCCCCGCGATCCGCTCCTGATTGTCCT
>NZ_JBNCKT010000373.1:0-530 GCF_049841675.1 Micromonospora sp. DT4 | reverse complement strand
CCAACCGGGCCACATCCCCCGCTGTCGCCGGCGTGAACACCCCACCCAACCGCGCCGCCAACGACGCCACCGTCACCCCCGACCCCGACCCCCACAACCCGTCACCACGACCGTCGGAATCGCCCACACCCAACGCGGTCACACCCAACGCGGTCAACAACCGATCCGCCCGCACCACACAATCACCCCGCCCATCCCAGGCCGGGAAACCCGCCACCGCCCCCACCAACACCAGCGGCGCCTGCGGCTCACCATCGCCACCCACCGCCGAGGCCACCACCACCGACCGCAGAACCCCCTCCACCGCCCGACCCCCGGCCTCATACTCCTGCGGTAACACCACCTGAGCACCACCGGCGAACGCCACCACCCGCGAACCCCACACATCCCCCCGCAACCCACCCCCCGACACCAACACCGGCACACCAAACCGATGACCACGACCCAACGCCACCTCCAACCTCACCCCCAACCCGCCACCGGCCACCGGCACATACACCATCCGCTCCCGCACCCCCACCGGCTGCCCC
>NZ_JBNCKT010000372.1:0-540 GCF_049841675.1 Micromonospora sp. DT4 | reverse complement strand
GTCATCCGATCCCCCCGGGATGTGTGGGTGTTTCCTACCCCCGAAGGAGCTACCCCCTATGACCACGATCCTGCGTAAGAGCATGCTGTCCGTTGCTGGTCTCGCGTTCGCCGGTGGTGTCTTCGCCGGCCCGATCGCCGCCCACGCCAACCCTGTCGATGCCAAGCCGGTTGCGGTGGCGGTGCAGACGGCGGCGTCGAAGCCGCAGGGCGACCAGTCGCACATCACCCTGAACGACGAGCAGACCGCCAACGCCAAGGCCATCATCGCGGCCACGAAGAAGGCCGGCCTGCCCGAGCGGGCCGCGGTCATCTCGATCGCCACGAGCCTGCAGGAGTCGAAGCTGAAGAACCTGGGTCACCTCGGTGACGCCAACGACCACGACTCCCTCGGCCTGTTCCAGCAGCGCCCCACCTCCGGCTGGGGCACCCCGGAGCAGATCACCAACCCCGAATACTCCACCACGGCGTTCCTCAAGGGCCTCAAGCAGGTCGACGGCTGGCAGGACATGCCGCTGACCGACGCCGCCCAGACCGTGCA
>NZ_JBNCKT010000371.1:0-541 GCF_049841675.1 Micromonospora sp. DT4 | reverse complement strand
CAGCCGAACGTCCGCTCGACCACCCACCGGCGGGGTAGGACCTTGAAGCCCTTGACGTCGTCGGTGCGTTTGACGATTTCCAGCAGGATGCCGAGCTGGGTCTTCGCCCAGCTCACCAGTGTGGAGTCGATGCTGTTGGCGTACCCGCCGTCGGCCCAGACCAGGGCGATGGTGGTGAATGCCTCGGCCAGTCGTCGCAGAATCCGACGGCCGCCGGGCCGGTCGTTGACGGAGGCGGAGGTGACCATCACCACCAGGACCAGTCCCATCGTGTCAACGACCAGGTGCCGCTTGCGGCCGGTGGTCTTCTTCCCCATGTCGAACCCGCGACATTCGCCACCCTCACTGGACTTGATCGACTGGGCGTCCAGGACCGCTGCGGTCGGCTCCGGCTCACGACCTGCCGCCACCCGCACCCGCCGGCGAAGCTCGTCATGGATCGCGTCCCACGTTCCGTTCTTCCACCAGGTCGTGAACCAGCGATGAGCCGCATCCGCCGGCGCCAGATCACGCGGCATCATCCGCCACGGGCAGCCCGAGC
>NZ_JBNCKT010000370.1:0-542 GCF_049841675.1 Micromonospora sp. DT4 | reverse complement strand
TCTGTAATGGTTTGACCAGATCGGCGAGAGTCTCGACAAGGCATGATCATGCCGTTGACGTTGGCTGAACACGTACACCGGGTCGTGTCAGCCCTGCCTGAGTATCGCGGCCTGAACCTGTTGTAGAACACTCCTGAACGGCCTCGGCGCGACAGTTGGCCGAGTACCTGGATGCGCAGAATATCCCTGGCAAAATTCGTGACGATTCGGGTTGGTCCGCTGGTGGACGGGGCCGCTGTGTCCTGGCGAGGTGCCTCGTTGTTGACGCGCCGGGCTCGGGTCGGGCGGGTGCTGGGCCCGGCGGTGGGTAGCGTCAGCCGCGGCAGAGGCCCACCAGAGGTGATCAAAGGTGTCGATTGGCTGCCGGGGGGAGTGTCGGCTCCCTCGTCGCCGAAGAGGTCGCCGATGTCGCTGTCCTCGACGTCGGAATCGTCCTGGGCGTGGGAGTCGTCCTGGGCGTGGGAGTCGTCCTGGGCGTGGGAGTCGTGCTGGTGTTCGCCGGTGGTGCTCGCGGGCACGGCGCTGGTGCTCGCGGTGGGCTC
>NZ_JBNCKT010000369.1:0-547 GCF_049841675.1 Micromonospora sp. DT4 | reverse complement strand
ACCACGCCCGCCAGGTCATCACCCCCCGCCACCCGGTTGAGTGGACCCAGCGGGTCGACCACGAGACCTACGCCCGGAACTACCTCGATTTCGCCATCGGGAAGATCCTCGACCACCGGGGCAACTCGGCGAGCCGGTCGGTGGACAAACTCAGCGAACTCGCCTGGCTCCTCGGCCGCGACAACATCGTGGCGGCGATGGACCACGCCGGCTACCCGATGTACGGGGCGCCCCAGGTCAAGGCTTTCGCCGACGGGTTCGGCTGGCCGTTCCTCGACGGCGACGACGGGCTGGCCCTGGCCCGGATGGCCGACGGTCAGCAGTGCGACCCGCAGGGCTGCGAACGGGGCTGCGCCGACTGACCACGACCTGGCCACCGGCCCAGCTCCCGACCCTCGACGTGCCCGCGTAGACAGCCGGCACGTCAGCGATCCCGCGCCCCACACCAATTCGACTTGATCGATTGGGCGGTGGGGCGTTCCATCGTCGGCGCAGACACCGCCCGCGCGGCGTCGACACCGACCAGCACGCACCGGCGGCGACCCAC
>NZ_JBNCKT010000368.1:0-553 GCF_049841675.1 Micromonospora sp. DT4 | reverse complement strand
CGCGCCCCGCGCCCCGCGCCCCGCGCCCCGCGCCCCGCGCCCCGCGCCCCGCGCCCCGCGCCCCGCGCCCCGCGCCCGCGCCCCGCCCTGAATGCTCTGCGCACCCGCACTCCGCGCCGATCTTGCACTTCCTGTCCTCACCAACGGGGTGAAAGCTGGCAGAGCGGCGACAGTTTGTGCAAGATCGGCGCGGGGACGTTGGGCTTTCCGAGTCGCGGGTGCGCTCCGCCGGCAAGATCTGCGCAACATCAGGGATGTTGCTGCCTCCCACGCTCCCGAAGCAGCAACACCAGGGAAGTTGCTCGGATCTTGGTGCCGGAGTGCCGGAGTGCCGGAGTGCCGGAGTCCCGGGTCCTAGCGGGTTGCGGCGGCGAACTCCTGATCTCGGGCAGGTCGTCGCCGATGATGCCTCCGCCGACCCGGTGGAGACCTCCGCGCCCGGCCGTCGCGGATATACCTCTGGGTCATAAAGATGACTCAGAGACTGTCGGGTAACTGGACGGCTACGCAGTGAGAAGTCGTTCGGCGTTGATGCGTCGGGCGGCTTCGCGCT
>NZ_JBNCKT010000367.1:0-558 GCF_049841675.1 Micromonospora sp. DT4 | reverse complement strand
ACCACCCTCACGCGGCGGACCGGAACGACCACGATCGCCCCCGCCCTGGAAACCGCCCTCACGACGATCACCACCACCGAAGCCGCCCTCACGCGGCGCGCCCGGACGCGATCCATCGCGGTCACCGCCACGGAAACCACCCTCGCGACGGTCACCGCCACGGAAACCACCCTCGCGACGGTCACCGCCACGGAAACCACCCTCACGGTCACCGCCGCGGAAACCACCCTCACGCGGCGGACCGGAACGACCACGATCGCCCCCGCCCTGGTAACCGCCCTCACGACGATCACCACCACGGAAACCACCGTCACGGTCACCGCCACGAAAACCACCCTGGCGGTCGCCACCACGGAAGCCGCCCTCACGGGACGCGCCGCCCTCGCGGCGGTCACCGCCGCGGAAACCACCCTCGCGGTCACCGCCGCGGAAACCACCCTCGCGGTCACCGCCGCGGAAACCACCCTCGCGGTCGCCGCCGCGGAAACCACCCTCACGCGGCGGACCGGAACGACCACGATCGCCCCCGCCCTGGAAACCGCCCTCACGACGATCACC
>NZ_JBNCKT010000366.1:0-558 GCF_049841675.1 Micromonospora sp. DT4 | reverse complement strand
CGGCCTGGCCCCGCTTTTTCGGCATGGACCACACCCCATTTCGTCACGCCTGTTACGTCACAGTCTACTCCCGGCCGACGCGGCCGCATGGCGGCGCGTCGCGCCTCGATAAGATCAGTTATGGAGGCATAAAGGAGATCGGTGGATTCAAGTGGTCCGGCGCCCGGGTCGGGCGACCCGGGCACCGGTCGACCCTTGGAGACCAACGCTCGGAGAAGTCCCGTTAGTGGGCATGACCCTGGCCGGAGGCCCAGCGAAACCAATGCCAAGCGGCCAGGTCGCATCAGATGCGAGACCTTCGCATCTGATGCGACTGGGTGCGGCGACAGGCGGCTATCGCAGTAAAGCAGGGCCAGTCGGGTCCCGCCGGAGCGCTGGTCGATCCGAGTCCGCCGGCCGTGCCGGGCGAGGTTGTCGCAGAAAATCAACAGCTTTCTGCGATAGCGCCACCGAGGCAACGTCCGCCGGCAAGGGGGCGTCCGCCTCCGCCAGACTCCCCACTCGAGTGCCCGCTAATTGATCTTGCCTAACGGGACTTCTCCGAGCGTTGGTCCTCAA
>NZ_JBNCKT010000365.1:0-565 GCF_049841675.1 Micromonospora sp. DT4 | reverse complement strand
CCAACGGTGCCGCGACCCCGCTGAGCCGCTACGGCACCCGCGTGCCGACGGTGACGCCCCGCCCGGGCCGCAAGCCCGCCCCCGCGGCCACCGCCGCCAGCACCACGGCGCCCACCAGCCCGGTGGTCACGCCGACCGCGACGATCAACACCATGATCGTCTGCCTGCCCGACGGACTGCCGTCGCAGGCCCTGACCGCCACCCAGCTCGACCGGCACTTCGGCGTGTCCGGCACCCTGCAGCCCCGGTTCTGGGCCATCCCGGACATGTGGCTGTGGCAGCGGCGCGACCTGGTCGCACCTCGGAAGGGACGTCCGGTGTACTGCGCCGGCGGACCGGTCAAGCTGCTCGACCTCGCCGCCATGCGCCACGCCGCCGGCGTCGGCGCCGGCATCCGCCACGAGGTGTGGCAGCGGGTCGTGCACGGCACCCGGCCGGCCACCCCGTGGCCGACCCTGCTGGCCCGCCACCTGGCGGACCCCGCCCGCTACCCGCGCGAGCGGGCCGAGGCGGACTTCCACAACCAGGCCCGCGTCAACGCGATGCGGATGCACAACGCGGCCAG
>NZ_JBNCKT010000364.1:0-568 GCF_049841675.1 Micromonospora sp. DT4 | reverse complement strand
GCCGACGCGCGTCCCGCACCGTAACGCCCATACACCCCAAACGATCACAAACCATTTGGGTTACGGGTCAATAAGTGGTTCACCGGCGGCGAACCGCCGCACCTGCTCGCCGACCAACCGGTACGCGCGCGGCAGCAACCCTCGCACCGACCCTGCCACGTGCGGGGTGAGCAGCACGTTCGGCATCGTCCACAGGGGAGATTCGGCCGGTAGCGGCTCCGGATCGGTGACGTCCAGCGCGGCCGAGATCCGGCCGGTCGCCAGTTCGGCGACGAGCGCCTCGGTACGGGCCACCGGGCCCCGGGCCGCGTTGACCAGCAGCGCCCCGTCGGGCATCGCGGCCAGGAAGTCCTTGTCGATCAGGCCGCGGGTCTGGTCGGTGAGCGGCACCAGCACCACCACCACGTCGGCGTCGGGCAGCAGCCGGGGCAGCTCCGCGACGGCGTGCACCGACTGCTCCGGTCGGGCGTTGCGGGCGACCAGGGTGAAGCTATTTGACCCGTAACCCAAATGGTTTGTGATCGTTTGGGGTGTATGGGCGTTACGGTGCGGGACGCGCGTCGGCTTT
>NZ_JBNCKT010000363.1:0-575 GCF_049841675.1 Micromonospora sp. DT4 | reverse complement strand
TCGAGGTGGGCGGTGACTTGCTGCGGCCAGTGATGGCGCAGTTGGGCGCTGCACTGCTCGAAGGTGTCGCGCAGCAGCGGCGAGTCGTGCCGGTTGGCCGGGGCGCCGGTGATCCCGAGGGGGATGCCGTAGCCGTCCACGCCGGTCGAGCGCTTCATACCGCCTTTGCCGCGGTCGACCGGGGACCGGCCGGCCCGGTCGCCGCCACACGGCGCTTTCGTGATCGCGCCGTCAGCGCTGACGTCGGCCAGGTCCAGGCCGATCATCTGGTCGTAGGCGTCCAGGGCCAGCTCATGGACCTGCTCACCGAGACCGGCGTCAGCCCACAACCGCAGACGGCGACGGATCGTCCGGTCCGAACAGCCCGCCGACGCGACGCGTTCATAGCCGGAACCATGGACCAAAGCGGCGATGACGTGCTCGAACACAACCCGGTCCGGGATCCGTCGACGGTGACAGCCCAACGGATGGGCCGGATCGAACTCAGGTCGCTCAGGCCACAACGCGGCGAACTGGACCCACACGGGTTCGAGCAACGATGATGGCAGCGCAGGCACGGGAACTCCATCGGTCAC
>NZ_JBNCKT010000362.1:0-576 GCF_049841675.1 Micromonospora sp. DT4 | reverse complement strand
TCTGACAGTTCTCCGTCCGCCCCGCCGTCCCCGAATACTGCCGCTGCACACCCGCCGACCGGGTCCCCTTCTTCAGGAACCCAGTCTCGTCGGCAACCAGCACCGCAGCAGGATCGCCGAGGTGTTCCACCAGGTAGTCACGGACATCATCACGGACCGTGTCGGCATCCCAGCACGGACTACACAGCAGCGCCTGCATCCCGTCCGGCGACCGGTCACCGGCCTGCTCGGCGAGAGTCCACCCGTTACGGCGTTCCAACGGCGACAGCAACCCCCGCACATAGGCGAACGCCCGCTTCCGCGGCTCCACCCGCGAGAACCGGCCCGCGATCAGGGCAAACAAGTCACCCAGCCCGTCTTCCCACGACTCAACCAACCCAACGCTAACCACAATGGACTAACGAGCCGCATCCACCCGAAGTTGCGAACCACCGTTGCAGTATTAGTCGGGGCGGCGGCCGCTGATCCTGCGGCTGAACACTCCGCCCACCTCGCCGCGCGGCTCAGAGACTGTCGGGTAACTGGGTGGGGGCGGAACGTCACGCCGAGACACGTCGATGGAAGGTCCTCGACAAA
>NZ_JBNCKT010000361.1:0-580 GCF_049841675.1 Micromonospora sp. DT4 | reverse complement strand
GACCTTGGAATCGAGGCATCACCATGACCACACCAACCCCACCGGCCCCCCAGGCCGGCGCACCGCAGAACAACCCGCCCGCGACCGACACGCCCACCGCTGAGGCCGCCTCCGGCCGGTCCGGCTACCTGTACCGGAAGGTGGCCCTGCACCTGGCCGACCACCCCGACCAGATTCTCAAGGTTGGCGAGATCACCCGGGCGATCGGCGCCCCGTCGTCCGGGGCGGTGTTCGAGGCGTTGAAGAAGATGGCCAGCGCCGGGCACGCCACCCATCACCGCGACCCGCACCACCGCTTCCAGATCACCCAGGCCGGCATCGACGCCGCCGGCACCCTCCCGCCCGCCGCGCCCCGCACCCGCTCCAGCGGCAGCAGCGGTGGTGGTGGTGGTGGTGGTGGTGGCCGGCAGGGACGGCCCGCGCCCGTACCGCGACCGAACGGCACGCTGTACCACCCGCGGCGGCTCGGGCGGGGCTGGGACGTCGAGGAACTACGGCGGCTACGCACCCAGCAGGTGCCCGTGCTGCTGTACGGGCCGCCCGGCACCGGCAAGACCGCCATGGTCGAGGCCGCCTTCCC
>NZ_JBNCKT010000360.1:0-585 GCF_049841675.1 Micromonospora sp. DT4 | reverse complement strand
GAGGTGGCTGGGGTTTTCTGCTACCCAAATTTTGAGAATTCTTATTAGGTCCCCATGGCGGTGGCCCTTTGCTGGCTTTCTAAGTAGCCGATCTTTAGGGTCCGATCGGATAGTTGCCGTCCTGGTTGCGGCGTCACGGAATTCGTGGTGTCGATGAGGCTGTATCAAGACGAAACTTTTTGCTTTCAGCGTAGTAATACGCCTACCATCCCCCGCGGGCACGACAGTTATCCCGCACTCCTCCATGGCGGCAGCAATTAAACCCGTCGGATCGTCAATTCCCTTAGATCTTATCCGATGCACCCAGGCGCCAATGTAGACGATCTTTGCCGTGCCTGGAACGCGATGGCTCAAGTGTATGACGGGGAAACGCCCGCGCATGTCGGGGTGATCGTCATACCAGTCAATCAAGGCACCAACCATGTTGCTCACACGCATTTCTTCCGTGACCGCTCGGCGGTGAGGGCCGGTGGAAGCGGCCATCATGCCCGGCGTGGACGTATGCGCGGGATCAGTCAACACGTCAGTGAGGACCGAACCCGTCACCGGTGGTCCCACCCGAACCTTCCCGCCGTCGATGGCGAG
>NZ_JBNCKT010000359.1:0-596 GCF_049841675.1 Micromonospora sp. DT4 | reverse complement strand
CCCAGACGAACGGGAGCACCACCACCGATGCCAGACGGAAGCATCTTCAAGCGCTGCGGCTGCCGCCACCCCGACACCGGCAAGCCACTGGGAAACGACTGCCCGAAACTACGCCGCCCGAACCGCGCCTGGAGCTCCGACCACGGCCACTGGGCCTACCAACTCGAACTCCCACCCACCACCGACGGCGGGCGCCGACAGCTACGCCGCTCCAGCTTCCCCACCCGCCGTGCCGCCGCCGACGAACTCGACCACGCCCGCGACCTGCTCGCCCTCGCCAACGGAGACCGCCGCCGCCGTACCGAGATCGCCGACCTGCTGCAAACCGCCGTACGCGCCCAACGCCCCCTGCCCGAGGTCGACCGCATCCGCCAGCGGCTGCGCGGCGACGGCACGCTGGCCGACACGCCCACCGTCGCCGAGTACCTCACCGGATGGCTGACCCACCTCACAATCGACGCGAACACACAGCGCGGCTACGAATCGATCGCCCGGGTCCACCTCATCCCACACCTGGGCGACATCCCGCTGGACAAACTGCGCACCACCCACATCCGCGCCATGTTCGCCGCCATCGAGCGCCGCAACGACGAGAT
>NZ_JBNCKT010000358.1:0-600 GCF_049841675.1 Micromonospora sp. DT4 | reverse complement strand
GCGAACGTTGCCTGATGCGGTAGTAGTTGTGTCATCTGCAGTCGAGGACCGCGGCGGCGAGGTTCTGCAGTTCTGTGTTTTGCTGGATGCGCTTGGGGTCTTGAGCGAGTTTGATTATGGCGTTCACCCAATTAAGTTTTTCGTTGTTTGCCAGCTGTTTGGAGTGTTTGTGGACATAAGCTTTCGCGGCGTCTATTCCTGTGGTGAAGAAGATGTCGACGGCTTCTAGGGCGTTTGTGGCGCCGGCTGCGGGGTGGCCGGTTTGTTTGATGAGGTCGACGCGCAGGGTGCGGGTGATGGAGCGGCGGGCGTGGTCGGTGATGAGGTGGTAGTTGCGGGTGGCGGGGTCGGGGTCTTGCTGGTAGTCCAGGACGATGGGAGCGGTATCAGGCGTGCCTAGCTCGCCCAGTAGGGGGTTGAAGCGGGTGAACCAGGAGTCGTTCTGGACGCGGTTCAGGATGGTGTTGAGGTCGGTGCGGGCTTGTGGGCTGGTGAGCTCGCCGCGGTGGGTGTGCAGGAGGGCCAGGGTGGTGTCGCGGTCAGTTGCGAGCAGGAGGTGCGCCAGGGCCGGGGTGATGCGGGGGTGGGTCTTGGTGTGAC
>NZ_JBNCKT010000357.1:0-607 GCF_049841675.1 Micromonospora sp. DT4 | reverse complement strand
CGATCGCCCCCGCCCTGGAAACCGCCCTCACGACGATCACCACCACGGAAACCACCCTCGCGGTCACCGCCACGGAAACCACCCTGGCGGTCGCCACCTCGGAAGCCGCCCTCACGGGACGCGCCGCCTTCGCGACGGTCGCCACTGCGGAAGCCGCCCTCACGGGACGCGCCGCCCTCGCGGCGGTCGCCACCACGGAAGCCGCCATCGCGATCGCCGCCGCGGAAACCACCCTCACGTGGCGCGCCGGAACGGGAACCGTCGCGGTCACCGCCGCGCGAGCCACCGTCGCGACCGCCGGCGTATCCGCCTCGGGCGCCGCCGGCGTTGTCGCGGTCTCCCCGGTACGGGGGCCGGTCGTCGCGGCGCGCTCCACGGTCGCGTCCAGCCGGGCCGTCGGTGCGGTCTTCGTGACGACGGGGACGGTCTCCGCCCTGCGGTCCTGAGCTCACAGGTACATCCTTCCTGATTGCGCCACCAATGGCGCTACGCAGTCGAGGGCCGACCCTCATGGGGCGGCCCTCGACTGGAAGATTGTCCGGCGGTGTCCTACTCTCCCACACCCTCACGAGTGCAGTACCATCGGCGCTGGAGGGCTTAGCTTCCG
>NZ_JBNCKT010000356.1:0-613 GCF_049841675.1 Micromonospora sp. DT4 | reverse complement strand
CGGCACCGATCGCCGCCGACATCCCCTCAGCCGTTGGCAACCAATTTCCCCACAAGCCGCCACCGGCCAGCCCAACACCCGGCCCCATCTCATCATTGAAACCGTAATCCCCCACGGCATCGACATTTACTGTGCCCAAGGAGTCCAGTGGTGCGTTCGCCTGCCCAGGAGCGTCGACATCCTGCCCAGCGGCAGCGGAACTAACAGAAGCCTCAGCCCCGCCAGACTCAACCTGCACATTCCACAAACCAACAAGACGCCAACCCTCTCCATGCCCGACGGATTTTATCTCCCACGAATCCTTCTCCAATCCTTTCGTTTTCTTCAATGCTTCCCGTACGTGTGCGATAGCCGTACCGGGCGTTATGGGGCCCGTGTACACACTCTTGACCTCGGCGTGTGTCACGAATTCGTTGTCCGTGCCGCGCTTGTTGATAAGAAGTCGAAGTAGTGAGGCGGCCTTGTCTCCGAGCTCGCGCACCTCTTCGCCATCGCGTTTTAGTGTGCGCCCGTCAAGAGACCATTGAACCTGCGCCCTATCGCCGGTGTGCTGGCCCGTGGCAGACGACAAGCCAGGCGCGTGCTGCTGGCTACCGCTGTGGTCGGTGGAGGT
>NZ_JBNCKT010000355.1:0-615 GCF_049841675.1 Micromonospora sp. DT4 | reverse complement strand
TTTGTCGAGGACCTTCCATCGACGTGTCTCGGCGTGACGTTCCGCCCCCACCCAGTTACCCGACAGTCTCTAAGAGCGACCGACCATCGATGGCCCATGCCGACAGCGCCGCCGGCGAGCCGATGTCGGTGCGCCTGGAGCTGAGCTTCGAGGGCTCCGTAGGTCTCCTGCGGAGCTCGTTCCTTTGACGATCGCCGCTGTCATCGCTGAAGACCACACTCGCAGAGCAGCGACCGTTCGTGTCGTTCTCCCTCGGCGAGCCGGCGAAGTCCACCGGCATCGACGGCACCTACCTGACCTTCCCGGTCACCCTGGCCTACCCCGACGAATCGACCGGTGTCGTGCGGCTGGCCGTGGGCCTTGGAGTGGGCGGCCCCAAGGTGTGTGATAACCACGATTGGCGGAGGTGATCGACCACGCCGGGTGCGGACGGCTGCGCAGACCCGGCTGCTGTCAATCACCGCGCTCCCGGTCCTGCGGTCCGGGAAGCGCATGGTGGGCACGGAGCCCCCGGCCGGGATCGAACCGGCGACATCTCGCTTAGAGCGACCGGCAATAGGTCCAAGATCCGGACATGCGGGTACCTGCGGGAAGGAAGCAGGCACGGGTCCATTG
>NZ_JBNCKT010000354.1:0-615 GCF_049841675.1 Micromonospora sp. DT4 | reverse complement strand
TCGCCTTGTCCCTCTCTGCCTTCTCGGCAACAGTGACAAGCACGCTCTTGTCTCGGGGGATTCGAATCTTGTTGCGGATGACCTTCGGCCGGAAACCGCCCTCGTTTAGAACATCGAAGAGTTCCTGATGAAACGAAAATCCCACATTCCGCAAAGCCTGGAATACTTGCCCGACGGGGTAAACCTCCCCCCCGGCATCATCCTCCACCTCTTCTACGTCGGCGGGAATTTTGCCCGAGTTTTTGCCATCTGGCCCCACCCAAAGCTGAATCCCCGCGATCCGCTTCTGATTGGCCTTTTCCTGATCGGCCGTTAGCTTCCGGGGCTTCCGTGGCGGCTCCCCGGGCACCCTCAAACCATCAAATCTCGATGTGTCGCCCTCATTCAGGTAGATGACCTCGAGGCAGCCTTCTCCTGCCAGCATCGCGGCCATCTCACCGTCCGGGTCGGCATGCCCGTCCCGCTTGAGACCGGACATAAAATGGCCGAGATTGAACTGCTTGTCTGGCTTATTCGGATTGGGTCGCTCTAGCGTGGTGTCCGGCATCTGCCCGATGTTATGGGGTATACCGTTTGCGTCTTTCTCGTCGAGCCAGGCGTCATAGACGGCGAAGA
>NZ_JBNCKT010000353.1:0-617 GCF_049841675.1 Micromonospora sp. DT4 | reverse complement strand
CTCAACCTGCACATTCCACAAACCAACAAGACGCCAACCCGCTCCATCCCAGCTGGATTCTATCTTCCACGAATCCTCCTCCAATCCTTCCGTTATCTCTAATACATCCCGTACGTGTGCGATAGCCGTACCGGCTGCTGTGGGTCCCGTGTACACACTCTTGACCTCGGCGTGCGTCACGAATTCGTTGTCCGTGCCGCGCTTGTTGATAAGAAGTCGAAGTAGTGAGGCGGCCTTGTCTCCGAGTTTGCGCACCCCTTCGCCGTCGCGTTTTAGTGTGCGCCCGTCGAGAGACCACTGCGCCTGCGCAGGAGCGACGGCACCCTGCCCGGCAGCGGCAGCGGCAGCGGCAGCGGCAGCGGCAGCGGCAGCGGAACTAGCAGAAGCCTCGGCCCCGCCAGACTCAACCTGCACATTCTCCAAACCAACAAGACGCCAACTTTCTCCATCCCAGCTGGATTCTATCTTCCACGAATCCTCCTCCAATCCTTCCGTTATCTCTAATGCATCCCGTACGTGTGCGATAGCCGTAACGGGCGCTGTGGGGCCCGTGTACACACTCTTGACCTCGGTGCGTGTCACGAATTCGTCGTCCGTGCCGCGCTTTTCGATAAGAA
>NZ_JBNCKT010000352.1:0-623 GCF_049841675.1 Micromonospora sp. DT4 | reverse complement strand
CCGCCCTTGAACAAGCGGCCGAGGGGCGGACCGGCGCCGGCGGGTACCTCGCCAGCTGGGTCGCGTGGGGCAGGGCCGCCGCCGACCGGATCGACCCCATCCGCAGTCCCCGTGTGCTGGCTGACATCGACTACAACCCCGAACCCGGACCCGACGACCTGCGCCCGTTCCTCGGTGACTGGAGCCCCCACGGACCACGCAAGGAGCACCGCCCTGATCACGACCGGCAGGCCCACGCCGGTATCCGCCGACAGGCGGAATCGTGGCACCACGGGCTGCTCGACCGCGGAGCCTGAAGTGCGTCGACACCTCAACCGCCACCACAATCCGGCCGGATGCGCACGAGCCTGCGCCGGGACCTGCCGCCATCGCGGCGCGAACCGCCAGCACGACCCGGTACCACGCAACTAGCGACGCTTACCCGAAGGACGGCTGGATGAGAATCGACCCCTCCCGCTTCACCGTCGGCGACGAATGGGCGTACCGGCAGTCGGACCACGGACCGTCCGAACGCGTCCGCATCCTGGCCGTCGAGCCGAAGAAGAACAGCGCCCGCCTCGAGATCAGATTCCTCGACGACCCCGACGAACGGGTGGAGAAGGTCCCCGGGTCGCGGCTGCGGG
>NZ_JBNCKT010000351.1:0-625 GCF_049841675.1 Micromonospora sp. DT4 | reverse complement strand
CCTTCACTCCCGCCGGCTGGCCGGGTGGGCGATCGCCGATCACATGCGCACCGAGTTGACCATCGACGCACTGAACGTGGCCCGGCGCACCCGCGGCAGCCTGGACGGGGCGATCTTCCACAGTGACCACGGAGCCCAATACACATCGAAGGCCTTCGCCGCCGCTTGCGCCGCCGCCGGGGTCCGACAATCGATGAGCAAGGTCGGCAGCTCGGCCGACAACGCCCTCGCCGAGTCGTTCAACGCCACCTTCAAACGCGAGACCCTGCAAGGCCGCCGCGCGTTCACCGACGAACGCGATGCCCGGCTGACCTCGTTCCGCTGGCTGCACCGCTACAACACCGTCCGCCGCCACTCCCGGCTCGGACAGCAGTCCCCGATCACCTACGAGCAGACCCAAGAAAGATCAGCTACCATCACACAAGCCGCATAAACCCTGTGTCCAAGTTCCGGGGTAAGGCCCGCGGCTCGCCTTCCCCCAGCCAGGAACAGCGCTGCGCCGCCTCACCGACCATCCGCGCGGCTGAAAAAACCGCGAAGCCTCTCGGGGTACGTATTCAGCTTGAGTTGATCGGCTGAGCGGGGCTGCGGTCTACTGTGGTGGCTGTGGCTGGCATGATCTTGG
>NZ_JBNCKT010000350.1:0-632 GCF_049841675.1 Micromonospora sp. DT4 | reverse complement strand
GGACAATCAGGAGCGGATCGCGGGGATTCAGCTTTGGGTGGGGCCAGATGGCGAGAACTCGGGCAAAATTCCCGCCGAGGCAAAAACGGTGAAGGATGCCGGGGGGAAGGTTCACCCCGTCGGGAAAACATTTAATAATTTGCGGGAAAGGGGACTTCTGTTTCATCAGGGACTCTTCAATGTTCTGAACGATAACGGTTTCCAGCCGGAGGTCAACCGCAACAAGATTCGAATACCCCTAGACAAGAGCACGTTTGTCACTGTTGCCGAGAGGGCAGAGAAGGACAAGGCGACGTTCGCCGCTTATGACCTTTGGTGCAAAGGCGATTCCACAAGGGCGGGAAAGATCCCTGCTAGACACGAAACCCCGGTCACGCTCCCGGAAACAGGGGACGTCATTGAACTCGGCACGTGGATGGCTAATCTCATCCAGCTCGGGCGTGTGGATCCGCAAAGAATGATCGCTCAGGCTCTGAGCGACCGTGGGCTGCAGACGGAGTATCGGGGCGACAAGACCTTTCTTGTGCGCCCAGAGGGGGCGGCCGGTGGGGAGTTGCGGTCGGTGTCCGCCACAACACAGAAGGTCGCCAATCTGGCTGTGGGTCGTCGGCCCTTGCCGTGGGAGGGTGCGT
>NZ_JBNCKT010000349.1:0-633 GCF_049841675.1 Micromonospora sp. DT4 | reverse complement strand
GCCGCCGAGCGGTGAACCACACCCACCGAACCGCCCATGCGAGCCTAACCAGACATCAATCGCGCACCAAGTCGTTAGATCGGACGCATGGCCCTCTGAGCGGAACCTTGGCATGCTGGCCATGATGCGCCTGCTGTCGAGCGACCTCGATACAGGGCACCATCAGGGCCTGTGCATTCAGATAGACGGGTACGAGAGGGAGGCAGGTAGTGCCAGTCGACGCTGCCGCAAGCGGCCCAGCACCGCTCACTGCCGATGGTTGCCGGATTGGCCGGCTCGAAGGCGGGGAACTCCACCGGCCGAATGGAACGCGAAACGTTGCCCTTCAGTGCCTTGTCGATAACACTCCGGGCGAGGAGTTCCAGCTCCACAGCCCCCTGCGGTGGGACCGGTAGTGCCCCGCCACCCAGACACGGTAATTAGGCCGAACGCCCTGCTCAGCGACGCCCGTCAACGCCTACCCTCGCCCCACCGGGCAAACCAATCGATGTCACGCAGCGAGCTCGCTGACGCCGTCAACGCGGCGCTCGACCGGCTCCATCCCGGCAGGGCTCTCAGCTTGTCGTTTAACCTGCCGGGTTCGTTGATGTGACCCCGGTCGGTCATCAGAGCAGCCCTTGCCTGATCATGGCT
>NZ_JBNCKT010000348.1:0-634 GCF_049841675.1 Micromonospora sp. DT4 | reverse complement strand
TCGTTGCTCAGCAACGTCGATCATGGACACCCTCGCTCTTGTTCGCTGCCCCGCACCCCTTGGAATAGATCGTCTAGTAGCGTGTCGCTGCCTATCGGCCGTGTTGTTGCGGTGTGCTGTTCCCTGACGGGTTCCTTTCCCTTCAGCCCGTCAGGAACGAGTCAAGATGGCGAGGACGAAGTCGCGTCCGGTGGCGTTGAGTGCCGCGGATCGCGAGTGGTTGACCAAGCGGGTTCGTACGGGGTCCTACCCGGCTCAGCAGGTACGCCGGGCGCGGATTCTGCTGGAACTGGACGAGAACGATCCGGATCGTCTCGAACGTGGTGAACCGGTGCCCACCCAGGAGGTAGTCGCCGAGCGTGCCGGGGTGCACGTGGACACAGTGGTGAAGACCTCGAGGGTCTACGCCGAGCGCGGCGGGGACGTCGAGGACACCATCACGCGCAAGAAGCGCCTCAGTGCGCCGGTGGATCCGAAGGTGACCGGTGAGGTCGAGGCCCGGCTCATCGCGCTGGCCTGCTCGGCGCCGCCCGAAGGCCACGCGCGTTGGTCGCTGAGGCTGCTGGAGAAGCATGTCGCGTTGATCGATGATATTCCTGACCTGGACCATTCCACGATCGGCCGGGTCCTGAAA
>NZ_JBNCKT010000347.1:0-640 GCF_049841675.1 Micromonospora sp. DT4 | reverse complement strand
GCGCGAAGCCGCCCGACGCATCAACGCCGAACGACTTCTCACTGCGTAGCCGTCCAGTTACCCGACAGTCTCTCAGGCGGTGATCGGAATCCACCCGTCTGATGAGCGCCACACCCTCGGGTGTCTTCCGTCACCATGGCCGATTTGGAGATGCGAACGCGCGCCCGATGCCCTTTGCTTGTCGGGGGACACGCGCCCGTGTGCCCCCGCTCGGCCCTCGGCCACCCTTTTCCCCCCTCTCCGCCGCCACTGACGCCGGCGCGCCTCACCATGCATGGACGGAGATAGATGTGACGACCCTGCGGGTCGATGAGCAGCTCGCTGCCACCAAGGACCGGACCCACCGGCCCACCCTCACCTCTCGACACCCGCTGCCCGCGTCCTCCGGCTCCTCCGCTGTCGTTCCGACGCAGCCCGGTGCGGTCGTGCCGACGCAGCCCGGTCCCGGTGTGCCGCCGCAGACCCGTCGCATCCTCATGCTGTCGTGGGAGTACCCGCCGGTGCTCGTCGGCGGCCTCGGCCGCCACGTCCACGCCCTGTCCGTCGCCCTGGCCGCCGCCGGCCACGAGGTCACCGTCGTCACCCGCCACGCCGACGGCGCACCCCTGGAGGAGTACGCCGACGGCGTGCGCATCCTGCG
>NZ_JBNCKT010000346.1:0-646 GCF_049841675.1 Micromonospora sp. DT4 | reverse complement strand
TGGCGGCTCCCCGGGTACCCTAAAGCCATCAAATTTCGATGTGTCGCCCTCATTCAGGTAGATGACCTCGAAGCCGCCTTCTCCTGCCAGCATCGCGGCCATCTCACCGTCCGGGTCGGCATGACCGTTGCTCTTGAGGCTGTGCATAAACTTGCCGAGCTGGAACTGCTTGTCTGGCTTATTCGGATTGGGTCGCTCCAGCGTGCGTTTCGGCATCTGCCCGATGTTATGGGGTATACCGTTTGCGTCTTTCTCGTCGAGCCAGGCGTCATAGACGGCGAAGAAGTCTCTCACGTTCTCGTCGCTCATTCTCTGAAACCCGACGATATGCATATGTCCGCCACCGTCGCGTTTGACCGTGAATCCGGCGTCCTCCAGGGCTCGGGCAAGCTTGTCATCGACGGAAAACGCCCCAACTTGTGTCAGGTTAGAGAGAAAATTTCCGACGGGGTATTCCTTTCCTCCGACATTCACAGAATCGTCCCGAGCGGGGATTGTGTTCCGACGGTTGGGGGGGTCTTTCTGCACCCACGTGGTGATGGCGGCGACACGATCGTCCACGGTGTAGCGGCGTGGCTTGCGACCTTTGCTGGGGTACGGCTTCTGGCGTTGTTTTTGGCGTGATGTTCGGGTTGGTCCGCTGGTG
>NZ_JBNCKT010000345.1:0-649 GCF_049841675.1 Micromonospora sp. DT4 | reverse complement strand
GGAATCGGCGGGCTGGTTGAGGTACAGGTCGCAGACCTGGGCGGCCTTGGTGAAGAAGGCGGGGTCGGGGCGGCGGGTCAACCAGCCGCGTACCCGGTGGGGCTTGAGGTCCAGATCGGCCAGGATCCGCCCGATCTGGGAGGCGCTGATCCCGTCGGCGTGCAGGTGTTCGGCCAGCAGCCGGTGCGACCACACGCTGTCAGCCTCGGGTAATTCGCTGGTGACGGCGGCCACGATCCGCAGGTGTGTGTCCGGGCCGTAGATCGGGGGTCGTCCCGGGCGTGGCCGGTCGGCCAATCCGTCGACGCCGTGCTCGGCGAACCGGTTGCGCCAGGTACGGACTGTGTTCTGTGTGATCGACAGGTCCCGGGCGATGGCGGCGTTGCTGGCGCCGTCGGCGGCGGCCAGGACGATGCGGGCCCGTTGGACCTCGCACAGCGCGGCGGTGCGTGACCGGGCCAGGGCCTCCAGCCGGGGACGCGCTCGCGCGTCGATGATCACGCTCCGCGCGGACGGCAGCGGCACAGGGGTGTCCTCTCCGCGTGACCGGCACTCAACAGGGGGGATGATCAGCCACGCGGAGAGGATCTGTATCAACGCCCGGAGGGTGCAGGCCATGCGACACACCGGCGTCGGGCACCATGACCCC
>NZ_JBNCKT010000344.1:0-655 GCF_049841675.1 Micromonospora sp. DT4 | reverse complement strand
CCTGCCGTCGTCGTACCGGTGGTCGTCGACCGGCGCCCTGGCGCAGCCGAAGTCGGGCTGGGTGTCACTCAAGGACTTCACGGTCGCCCCCTACAACGGCCGGCACCTCGTCTACGCCACCACCCACAACTTCGGCTCGTCGTGGGGCTCGATGAACTTCGGCCTGTTCACGAACTGGTCCGACATGGCCTCGGCCAGCCAGAACACCATGAACAACGGCACCGTCGCCCCCACCCTGTTCTACCTCGCACCCCGCAACATCTGGGTCCTGGCCTACCAATGGGGCGGCGCCGCGTTCTCCTACCGCACCTCCACCGACCCCACCAACCCCAACAGCTGGTCCGCCGCCCAAACCCTGTTCACCGGCAGCATCAGCGGCTCCGGCACCGGCCCCATCGACCAAACCCTCATCGCCGACGACACCACCATGTACCTCTTCTTCGCCGGCGACAACGGCAAGATCTACCGCGCCAGCATGCCCATCGGAAACTTCCCCAGCAGCTTCGGCAGCAACTACACCACCATCATGAGCGACAGCACCAACAACCTCTTCGAAGCCGTCCAGGTCTACAAACTCCAAGGCCAGAGCCGCTACCTCATGCTCGTCGAAGCCATCGGCGCCCGCGGCCGCTACTTCCGCTCCTTCACCGCCACC
>NZ_JBNCKT010000343.1:0-656 GCF_049841675.1 Micromonospora sp. DT4 | reverse complement strand
CGACATCGTCGCCGCCGCGCTGCACCTGACTCACTTCGAGTACAAATACCTACCTGAAAGTCGCTGAGATCACCTCAGTATGCATCCGTCTGCCGAGATCAATAACGGCCCCCGTTTCCGGGAGCGTAATCCGGGTGCGTTGTGTAGGGATCTTTCCCGCCCTTGTGGAGTCGCCTTCGCACCAGAGGTCATAAGCGGCGAACGTCGCCTTGTCCTTCTCCGCCTTCTCGGCAACAGTGACAAACGTGCTCTTGTCTAGGCGTATTCGAATCTTGTTGTCGGTAACCTCCGGCTGGAAACCGTTATCGTTCAGGACATTGAAGAGTCCCTGATGAAACAAAAGTCCCGTTTTCCGCAAAGTCTGGAATACTTGCCCGACGGGGTGAACATTCCCCCCGGGACCCTCCACCTCTTTTGCTTCGGCGGGAATTTTGCCCGAGTTCTCGCGATCTGGCCCCACCCAAAGCTCAATCCCCGCGATCCGCTCCTGATTGTCCTCTTCCTTCTTGGCCGTTGGCGGCCGGGGCTTCGGTGACGGCTCCCCGGGCGCCCTCAAACCATCAAATCTCGATGTGTCGTCCTCATTCAGGTAGATGACCTCGAGGCGGCCTTTTTCTTTCAGCATCTCGGCCATCTCGCCGTCCGGGTCGGCATGC
>NZ_JBNCKT010000342.1:0-656 GCF_049841675.1 Micromonospora sp. DT4 | reverse complement strand
CAAGATCATGCCAGCCACAGCCACCACAGTAGACCGCAGCCCCGCTCAGCCGATCAACTCAAGCTGAATACGTACGGCTCGGCCGGCTTGCGCTTGGTCGACAACCGGGCGAACGCGTTCGCCTGATGCAGGTAAGGGGTGAAATCGGCCGGCGCCCAGTCGAGGTGCGCCCGCCAGTCGCCCTCCGCCGGGCGAAAGGGAGTGCGGATCCGCAGGTACGGGCCGCGGAAGATGCCCTGCTCCGGGTGGGAGAGAAAACCCTCCAGACCCTGGCGTACGCCGTCCTCGGTCAAGCCGAAGGTGGTGGTCAGGTACTGGGTGAGGGTCCGACGCAGGGTGTCGGCGGCGATGGTCGGCCTCATGAGCGGATCACCCGCCGCATGCTACTTCACCCCTTACCGGCGTTGACCTGCCCGACAACCCGATCAGCAGACGAGTCGGATTCGCGACAAATACGCGCTGAACCGAAGGCCGAACGGGTCCAACGACGCCGACGGCCAGGTGCTACGCGAATACGGCGCCCCACCTGGGTCATTGACCCAGGCCCGAAGGATCACGACCTCGCCGACACTCCTGACACCTTAGAGCGACCGGCAATAGGTCCAAGATCCGGACATGCGGGTACCTGCGGGAAGGAAGCAGGCACGGGTCCATTG
>NZ_JBNCKT010000341.1:0-657 GCF_049841675.1 Micromonospora sp. DT4 | reverse complement strand
GGTCGCCTCCGGGTTGTTCACCACCACCCGGGTCGACGCCCTGATCGCCAAGCTGCCGGCCCGATCGTGGACGAGGCTGTCCTGTGGTGACGGCGCGCACGGCCCACGTCGCTACGACTGGGCGCGGCTACCGATCCGGGAGACCTTCGCGCACGAGCGTCGCGGCTGGGTCCTGGCCCGGCGCAGCATCAGCGATCCCACCGACATCGCCTACTACGTGTGTTTCGGCCCGCGCGGCACCCGGCTACGGGAACTGGTCCGCGTGGCCGGGTCTCGGTGGGCGGTAGAGGAGTCGTTCCAGACCGCGAAGAACGAGGTCGGCCTCGACCAGTACCAGGTCCGCCGCTACGACGCCTGGTACGCCCACATCACCCTGGCCATGACCGCCGCCGCGTTCCTGGTCGCCACCCGCGCCACCGAAACCGACAAGGAACCCAAAAAGGGGGCGACGATCCCGCCCCAGACACGCTCATCCCCCTGAGCAGCAACGAGATCCGCCGCCTGTTCACCAAACTCGTCCTCGCCGGACGCACCGCAGCCGACCACGTACTGCACTGGTCACACTGGCGCCGCCACCGGCAAGCCCAAGCGAAAGCCAGCCACTACCGCAAACGACTCGAAGCCATAAAAAGTAACGAACCTCCGTAGCAGTACTAG
>NZ_JBNCKT010000340.1:0-663 GCF_049841675.1 Micromonospora sp. DT4 | reverse complement strand
GACCGTCTGCTGCCGCTGGATGGCGGTAAGACCCGCCGCCGCGCTGACCTGATCGCTGCCGACCTGCCGGTCACGGCCTGGACCCGGCGCAGCGCCGGCGACGGGTCGAAAGGGCCCCGCTACTACGACTGGGCCTGGCTCGCCGACGTGGGCGCCGACGGCGACCCGGACGATGATGGCCGGCACAGCGTGCTGATCCGTCGCAACAATTCGACCGGTGAGCTGGCTTTCTACCGTTGCTGGGCGCCCGGCCCGGTCACCCTGGCCCACCTCGTGCGCATCGCTGGCATTCGATGGACTGTGGAGGAGAGTTTCCAGGCAGGCAAGGGGCAGGTCGGTCTCGACCAGCACCAGGTCCGCCGCTGGAACTCCTGGCACCGGTTCACCACCCTGGCCCTGGCCGCCCTGGCCATCCTCGCGATCTGCGCCGCCGAAGCCACCAGCACCCAGCCGACCGAAGACCAGGACATGATCCCGCTGACCGTCAACGAGATCCGCCGCCTGATCAACGTCTTCCGCGACCAGCCCACACGCAGCACCAGCTACCGTTTGCACTGGTCAAACTGGCGACGTCGACACCAAGCCCGAGCCAAACAAGCCCACTACGCCCGCCGCCTCACCCTCGAACTCCAGCCATGATCACGAAGTACGGCTGCCGTACTA
>NZ_JBNCKT010000339.1:0-670 GCF_049841675.1 Micromonospora sp. DT4 | reverse complement strand
GCAGTCGCGGTGATCCGGCCCTCAACGGTGCATAGTCCGACGTTCGCGGAACGGGCGGCAAGTACCGTGCCCACGCTGGTCGGTGCGAGGAGTTCGGGCAGGTAGGCGGTGCCCTCCCAGGCTCGACCGGCCTCGATGTAGACCTCCGTGTCGAAAAACCGGTTCGGAAAGCGCCGCAGCTGCTCACGGCGTAGGTGTGGGCGTCGGGGCAGGAGGACGTCAGCGTTGTACCGAGCGGTATGAACCACGGGCGGTGCGGTGCCGTCGATGAGGCGGACGGTCAACTCCGCGGACGTGTCGATGGAGAAGGAATAGTCGTCACCACCAGGACGTCGGAATCCTGCCGCGTCCTTGCCGATCTTCGCCGTGATCGCGGCAGGGAAGACCTGCAGTTCGTCCGATCCACGCGTGCCCAACGCCTTGTACTCGGCAGAACGAAAGGTGCCATCTGCCTCGAAGTTCAACAGCACGCGAAGCGAGCCCGACAGCACGATGGTGGCGTGGATCGCTCCGACCAACGATAGTTGCTGCTGGTGACGGTCGAGGACCTCCAAGAAGTAGCGGTCGGTCCGCACGCCCAGCAGTTCCTTCGCGAACGGATCCTTGAGGTCGGGGGCATACACCCACAGCGGGCCGCCTTCACGCGCCTGACCCCACAACTTGTCCTGCA
>NZ_JBNCKT010000338.1:0-671 GCF_049841675.1 Micromonospora sp. DT4 | reverse complement strand
AAGCCGCCGCGCATCACGTACCGCAACACCCATACACGGACAACGATCACGGCACCTTTGGGTTACTGGTCAATAAGGCCGGGGGTGAGGGGGTGGCGGGGGTTCTGCGGTCGGTGGTGGTGGCCTCGGCGGTGGGTGGGGATGGCGAGCCGGAGGCGCCGCCGCAGGTGTTCGTGGATGCGGTGGAGGGTTTCCCGGTCTGGGATGGGCGGGGTGATTGTGTGGTGCGGGCGGATCGGTTGTTGACGGCGTTGGGTGTGGGCGATTCTGACAAACGTGGTGATTGGTTGTGGGGGGCGGGGGCGGGGGCGGGGGCGGGGTCGGGGGTGACGGTGGTGTCGTTGGCGGCGCGGTTGGGTGGGGTGTTCACGCCGGCGACAGTGGGGGATGTGGCCCGGTTGGGGAAGGGGCAGTCGACGCTGGTGTACAGGCGTGATGTGAGCTCGCCGCAGCATGTGGTGGTGGTTCACCGGTCGGTAGAAGGTCATTGGTGGTTGGTGCAGGCGCAGGCTAGCGAGGTCGCTGAGCGGGTGGTGCGCTTTGATCCGACGGTGGAGGGGAGAGCCGAGGAGGTCTTGGGGCGCCTGATCCTGGTGCCCGCTGATGCGCATGGCCGGTTGTTGAGCGTGGGTGATGGTGGGCAGGTCACTACCGGTGACCCGGTGACGGGT
>NZ_JBNCKT010000337.1:0-672 GCF_049841675.1 Micromonospora sp. DT4 | reverse complement strand
CGTCGTCGGCGGCAGTATCACCGGCCCGGTCACCGCGTTGCTGTTGCTGCACGCCGGATTCGACGACGTCACCGTCTTTGAGGCCGCGCCGGCGTCCGCGCCCCTGGGCGGCGGCCTCATCGGTCTGGAACACCCCGCCCTCGACGTGCTCGACCGCCTCGACATCGGCCAGCACGAGTTCGTCGCCCACGACTCCGAGGCCATCGTCCAGATGACCATCCGCGACCGCCACCCCGCCGAGACGATCAGGCGCACCTACCCGGGCCGCAACACCACCTGGACACTGCTGCACCACGCACTGACCCGCCGCCTACCCGCCGGTGTCCTGCACTCCGGCATGAAGGTCACCGCCCTGGCCGAGCAGGCCGGCCAGCCAGTGCTGCGGTTCCGCGACGGCCACACCGAGGCCGCCGACTTGGTCGTGTTCGCCGACGGCCGGTCCTCCACCGGCCGCCGCCTCCTCGACCCTGATCGGACCCTGCGGTACGCCGGCTACGTCGCCCACCGTGGCATCGCCGACACCACCCCCCAGCCCGGCCTGCGGGACTTCCTGCGGCTGCAGCCCTGCCCCGGTGCGCAGTTCAACCTCGCCCCCGTACCCGGCGGCTGCGACTGGACCTTCTACCTCAACTGCACCAGCACCGAGTACGCGCAGCGGTTCGGCGCCGACCC
>NZ_JBNCKT010000336.1:220-675 GCF_049841675.1 Micromonospora sp. DT4 | reverse complement strand
TTGGACGCCATCGAGTTCACGTTGTCCGTCAGGTCCCGCCACGTACCGGACACGCCCTTGACCTGCGCCTGACCGCCGAGCTTGCCCTCGGTGCCCACCTCGCGGGCCACCCGCGTCACCTCGTCGGCGAACGACGACAACTGGTCGACCATCGTGTTGACAGTCGACTTCAGCTCCAGGATCTCGCCCCGCGCGTCCACCGTGATCTTCTGCGACAGATCACCCTTCGCCACCGCCGTCGAGACCTGGGCGATGTTGCGGACCTGGGCGGTCAGGTTCGACGCCATCGAGTTCACGTTGTCCGTCAGGTCGCGCCAGGTGCCGGCGACGCCGCGCACCTGCGCCTGACCACCGAGCTTGCCCTCGGTGCCCACCTCACGGGCCACCCGCGTCACCTCGTCGGCGAACGACGACAACTGGTCGACCATCGTGTTGACAGTCGACTTCAGCTCCAG
>NZ_JBNCKT010000336.1:0-120 GCF_049841675.1 Micromonospora sp. DT4 | reverse complement strand
GATCTCGCCCCGCGCGTCCACCGTGATCTTCTGCGACAGATCACCCTTCGCCACCGCCGTCGTCACCGAGGCGATGTTGCGGACCTGACTGGTCAGGTTGGACGCCATCGAGTTCACGTT
>NZ_JBNCKT010000335.1:0-682 GCF_049841675.1 Micromonospora sp. DT4 | reverse complement strand
CGCCCCGACGGATCCACCTGGACACCCCGCCCGGGCGGCACGGTCACCGGGCCGGCCCTCAAGTCCATCCACGGCCCCGGCACGACCCCGGTGGCAGAAGGCTCCGCCTCGTGCATGTCAGCGGAGAGGTCGGTGACCTCGGATGTCTCCGGTGCCGCGTCTTGAGCGCTGTCGGCGCGGAGCGCCCCATGTGGCGCGTGAAACCGACCGTGGCCGCCGTGCAGGAGGCGATATCCGCGTGCGCGCAGGGCGTCTTCGGTCATCACCTGCAGGTCCCGGTTATTACCAAAGTCGACGAGTCCCGCTGCTAGCCCGCGTAACGTGTTACCGAGCGGGACCTTTTCGTCGCCCAAATCCCAAACATAATCCTCAGGCGGGAGTTCGCCGTGATGTTCGGGGTGTTCGTCTATCCATTCCCACATGGCCGCGATGAACGCGATGAATGGTGGAGTTTGATGCCATGGCATGCGGTTAGCCGCGTAGCTTGATCCCTCGATGGTTTCAATCCTGCCGGTGGCGTCGTTCCTGACGGGCCGGTATCCGTTCAGCATGAGGGCGAATTCGAGGTAAGCCGCGTTCGCGGCTGGCCAGCCTCGACTCTCCAGTTGGAACAGCCACAGGCCAATGTTGACCTCTTCGCCGGCTGATCCTGGCAGAGGCCACCGCTGTCCCAGGCCGGGGA
>NZ_JBNCKT010000334.1:0-683 GCF_049841675.1 Micromonospora sp. DT4 | reverse complement strand
GAAATCCTTGTTCCGCAAGCCCGAAGTCCGCTACGCCGCCTCCTGACCATCAACTATTTGCCTTACGGGTCAATAAGGCTGCCGCGTTGGCCCCTGACCAGAGCATCGGCCTACTGCGCGCCGCCGCTCAACGCCTCTCGCCTACAGGAGTCCTAACATGACCGCACGAGTATTCGCGAACTGGCGTAAGGCCAGTCGCAGTGATCAAGGCAACTGCGTCGAGATCGCCCAGGCCGACGACAGCACTGTCGGAGTGCGCGACTCCAAGGACAGCACTGGACCGATGCTGGAGTTCACCGCCACGGTGTGGGCAGCCTTCAGCAACGGTCTCCGTGCTCGTACCGGCGATGGGCGGCTGCCCCCACGTGCGTGAGCCGAAGCGACACGTGTGCCACCGGGATACGCCTGCGATCGGCTTTGGACCCGGTCAAAACTGTCTGCTCCTCACCAACGCTCTGCGCCCCGCACCGGGGGTCACCGACACACATCTTCATCGATGCTCATCGGAGTCGCCGACTGACACCTCGACAGGAAAACGAGTGATACTCCATGGTCTGACGAGGGCATCCAGGAAGCGCATCTCAGCCGTGGACTCCGAGCCAGAAACTTACGACTTGGTGCGCGATAGCTGAGTGACCCGCGCGGATCATGAAGATGGCCGTGCGGGACGATCATGATTGTGA
>NZ_JBNCKT010000333.1:0-696 GCF_049841675.1 Micromonospora sp. DT4 | reverse complement strand
ACGGGTGTGATTGCTGCCGCCATGGAGAGATGCGATATAACTCCCGTACTCGCGGAGGGTGGCCGGCGTATTACTACGCTGAAAGCAAAAAGTTTCGTCTTGATACAGCCTCATCGACACCACGAATTCCGTGACGCCCCAACCAGGACGGCAACTATCCGATCGGACCCTAAAGATCGGCTACTTAGAGAGCCAGCAAAGGGCCACCGCCATGGGGACCTAATAAGAATTCTCAAAATTTGGGTAGCAGAAAACCCCAGCCACCTCGGCAAAATGCCCTCTCAAGACTTTGTCCCGACCATCGCACGAGAGCGACGCTACCTACTTGGTCACACGCTGCACCTCTTGAAAACTTGGGGGCTCGTGGTCGTGGGGGAGGATCTTAACGACGATCTTTACGACACCCTGGAAAGCTTGGGATTCGAGCCCTTTCGTGTTGGCTATAGCGTGAGGATTTCGCCGGACCTTCCTTCTGTGACAGGGCAGCAACGCGCCGATGCGGTGAACGACAGCATTGCCGCGTTGCTTGATTGGTATGAGAAGAATCCCGACGAGCGCGGGTCCATCCTCGCCAAGTCAACGAAATGGCCCGTTCCGCGTACGGGAGAGATCGTTAAAATTGGTATTTGGGTGCACAGCATAATACGCTACGGATATAGCGATCCAGGGGGTGTGATTGCTGCCGCCATGGAGAAA
>NZ_JBNCKT010000332.1:0-706 GCF_049841675.1 Micromonospora sp. DT4 | reverse complement strand
GGGCAGGTCGAGTTCGGCGGCGGACCAGTTCAGAGCGGCGGTGACGCCGAGTTCGCGGGCGCAGCTGGTGTCGTGCAAGTGCCCGGGCATCGCTGCGGAGGTCCAGATCGGCAATCCGTCCGGGCGCATGACGGCTTGAATGTTCGCGCCGAAGTCGCGGTGCTTTCCCGAGAACCATGCGTCGATCGTGTCGCCCTTGACCGACAGGGTGGTCTCGGTGAGCCGGTCGCAGTCGAACAGTTTGCCGTCGAGGATCACGTGAGACCAACCGTCGGCGGCGGCCCGGCGCAGAGCGGTGTGCAGGTCGCTCGCCTGGGCGGCGAGGACCGTGATGCCTTCGTCGCGGTACCGGTAGGCGGTCGCCCGGGAGATACCGAAGCCGGCGGCGAGCAGGGTCATGTCCTCGGCCTTGCGGAACCAGACGAGCACCATCAGGGCCTGATAGAAGCAGGTCAACGCCCGAGTGTCACGGCGGGTGCCGCAGGCGCGGCGCTGTGCGTACAGCAGCCGGGCGAGGTGCTGCACGAGTTCCCTCGGAACGTCGACCATGGCACGATAGGCAATCACGTGGAGCCCTCTCGAAGACGTGGATCTTTCGCAAGGACGTGTCTATCGATGGCTCCACGCCTGTTTCCACAACTGCCCGACTCGCCGCCTTCGTCCGTGTCGCGCCAATCAACCGTTATGCGTTGCTGAGATCACCTCA
>NZ_JBNCKT010000331.1:0-711 GCF_049841675.1 Micromonospora sp. DT4 | reverse complement strand
GAAATCCTTGTTCCGCAAGCCCGAAGTCCGCTACGCCGCCTCCTGACCATCAACTATTTGCCTTACGGGTCAATAGGTCGGGGCGACCGCCAGCAGCACGTCCGTCGGGCCGGCCCGCAGCGCCCGCAGCACCAGGAACATGGCCTCCTGGCAGCCCACGGTCACCACCACGGCCTCCGGGTCGACCGTGATCCCCTCGTCGAGAGCGAGGTTACGGGCGATGAGGTGGTGCACGATGCCCTTGGTCCGGCCGTACTGCAACAGCAGTCGCCGCGCCTGCTCGGGCGAATGTCCCAGCTCGTCCACGAGGTGCCGGTGGAACGTGTCCAGGTGCCGGTGCACCGCGGCGACGTCGAGGAACTCCTCGTACGGGCGCCCGGCCGCGAGCGACACCGCCGCCGGGTACCGTTCGGACACCTCGTTGAGGAAGTTCATCGAGGTCAGCGCCGGGTCGTTCAGGGCGGGGTGCAGGTCGGCGACGTCGAGGTCGGCCGATTCGGTCGCGGCCACCCGCTCAGCCCACCCCGAGCGTACGCAGCCCGGCCGCCGCCGTCGGGTCGGCGCAGCCGGCGAGGGTGAGCGCGTCACGCACCTCGGCGGCGAGCAGCGCCAACGCGTCCTGCGCGCCGCGTCGCCCCCGTTACCTTTTTGATCGTCCCCAGCCGGGGACTGCTCGGTCGCTCGGCCCGGTATGACTTACCGCCCCTGTCG
>NZ_JBNCKT010000330.1:0-739 GCF_049841675.1 Micromonospora sp. DT4 | reverse complement strand
GCGACGTCTTCGCCGCCTACGGCATCTAACAAACCAACATCAAACCGGACACTCCCGAACAACGCCGGGGCCGTGGGCGCCGGCCTAACCGATGGAGACATTCTGATCTGTGACGTGCGGTCGACCGATGCCGCCAACGCTATACGGCTGTGGCGGCCGGAGATCGTCGTTCATCTCGCAGCGCAGTCGAACCTGCCAGCCTCGACACGGTCGCCGCTCGTCGACGCGGACATCAACATCCGGGGAACCGTGAACGTCCTGGATTCGTGCGCCGAGGCAGAGGCCGGGCTCGTCGTGTACGCGGCCACCAGCGCGATCTACGGCACGGTGGACGGCGACGCCCTGCCTGTTGCGGAGACCGCGCCGATCGCGCCGACCAGTCCGTACGGGCTGAGCAAGGCGACGGCACTGAAGTACCTCGACTGGTACCGAGATCACCGGAGCGTCGACTACACGGCGCTCGTGCTGGGCAACGTCTACGGGCCGCGCCAAGTTGGCCCGATGTGCGGCGTCGTCGGCCTGATGGCGCAGGCCGCGATGGCGGACGCGGACTTGGCAATCTTTGGCGACGGCCACCAGACGCGAGACTTCGTGTTCGTCGCCGACGTTGCCGAGGCGGTGACCGCCGCATGCACCACTGGCGGCCTAGTGCTGCTCCGCGTTATTTGACCAGTAACCCAAAGGTGCCGTGATCGTTGTCCGTGTATGGGTGTTGCGGTACGTGATGCGCGGCGGCTTT
>NZ_JBNCKT010000329.1:0-768 GCF_049841675.1 Micromonospora sp. DT4 | reverse complement strand
CGGTAGAGGTAGAGCGGGGGGCGGTCTGGGTTGGGGACGTGGGTGACATCCGTGATGACGTTGTCACTGTTTTCGAGGATGCGGATGTCGAGGTCGAGAGCTCGGGCCAGGACGTAGGGCATGTCGAGGCCGAGCGGCGTGTCCCAAAGATCTGCCCTCTGCGAGGCTTCCCGTAACAATTTGGCATACGACCCGGAGCTCATTGCGAGTTCGAGGATCCTCGGATCGCTTTCCGGGTGCTTTGCCGAAGCCCAGCGTTCCCTGAAATACTCGCAGCTATCCAGGTCGTCGGCTTTTTTATCGGTGAGGAACTCAGGTATTTTGCGCCGAAAGAACTGCAGCCATGTCTCCTGCGGGTCGGTGGGGTAAACCTCGGATGGCACGGAATCCATCTGCCCGATGGCGCTGTCCAGCACCGCGAGGAACAGGTTGTCAGCGTTGTTGGGTGCCGCACCGATCCGCGCCATACAATCAAAGCGGCCCGGCAATTGAATCACCGACCCGACACCTACCGCCGGCGGTGCCCCCTCAGCCGTTGGCAACCAATTCTCCCGCAAGCCGCCACCGGCCAGGCCGACATCCGACCCTACCGCATTACTGAACCCGTCATCCCCGACAGCATCGACATCCATCGCACCCAGGAAGCCTAGTGGCGCGTCCGCCCACACAGAAGCGACGACATCCTGCCCAACAGCAGCGGCAGCGGCAGCGGCAGCGGCAGCGGCAGCGGCAGCGGCAGCATCAAAAGCCAGTTCGCCGGCGCTGTGC
>NZ_JBNCKT010000328.1:0-789 GCF_049841675.1 Micromonospora sp. DT4 | reverse complement strand
CTAGTAGAGCGTCGTGTCTAACGTTCTGGGTATAGGTGGCGGAGTCGGGTACGGGCGTCGTTGGTGGTGAAGTGCCAGTTCACCTGTCGCTGGTCGGCGTTGGTGGATGTTTGCCAGGCGGTGAGTTCGGTGTTGAGGACGTCAAGGTCACTGATGCGGCGATCGAGGCATTGGCGGGTCAGGGCGGAGAGTTCGATTTCGGCGACGTTGAGCCAGGATCCGTGCTTGGGGGTGTGGTGGATCTCGAGTCGCTGGGCCAGCGCATGCGCTTTGGCTGGCTCGAAGGCCTCGTAGAGTGATCCGAGGGTATGGGTGTTGAGGTTGTCCATCACCAGCACGACCTTGGCGGCGTCGGGGTAGTCGACGGTGAGGAGGTGGTCAACCTCGTGCGCCCAGTCCACACGGGTTCGCCGTGCTCGGGCGATGACACGTCGGCGGCCGGCCAGGGGTTCGACCCACACGAAGATCGAGCACGTTCCGTGGCGTACGTATTCGGAGTCCTCTTTGCGGTCACGGCCGGGTGCTGCGGGGATGGGGTCACGGGCGTGCGCGAGGAGCTGGTAGGGCTTCTCATCCATGCACACCACCGGCACCGCGGGATCGTGGGGGCGGGCGTAGACGTCCAGGACGTCTTCCATCCGGGCAGCGAACTCACCGTTGGCTTTGGGCGGGATCGTCCAGCACTTCTTCAGGTGAGGACGTAACGCCCCCTTTTCAGGACCCGGCCGATCGTGGAATGGTCCAGGTCAGGAATATCATCGATCAACGCGACATGCTTCTCCAGCAGCC
>NZ_JBNCKT010000327.1:0-800 GCF_049841675.1 Micromonospora sp. DT4 | reverse complement strand
CAACCTCGCACCACAGCACCCCGACAAAAATACACAACTCATCACACTAAGTAACGCAATCTTCGACTGCAACAAAAGTGATCTCAACTAATACGGCAGCCGACCCAGGCCGCGGAACAGCCGAAACACCATTCAAGATCCACTCATGGCCGCTTTGCCCTTACCCTGGCCGGACCCCGAGGTGGGCGTCACCCGTCCCGGAAACACTCCCTTCCGGGACGACCCGGCAAGATCAACCCTGCGGGGCGTTCGCCCAGGACAGCGAGTCCCGAAACCCGTCCCAAAACCGGCGTGTCCAAGCCGGGATACAGGACGTTCCCGGAACGATCGGCGACATGACCCAAGCCCCCGCCCGCGCCACCACCGCCCCGTCACGCCCGCACAACCGCATCCGCGTCGGCTACGCCCGGGTCAGCACCCGCGAGCAAGACCACGACTCTCAACAGGCGGTGCGGCATCCACCGTGCCTGTCCGGCCCGGCTGTCCGCCTCGACGGGCCACCGCTGGTGCAGCAGCCGGTGCCCGGCGGCGAACCGGCGTACCCCCGCGACCGTCGCGGCGGCGGCGCCGGTCATCGACGCTGCGGCGGGGATCCGGTGGTACACCGTCGTGGCCACGTCCAGGTGCCGCATCCGCCATCGGCGGCCGCGGACCAGCCCGAGCCACATCGCCCAGTCCTCCTGCATCGCGCCGCGTCCGTCCACCACCGGATCGTCCGAGTCGAGGGTGTGTCGTTAAAACGGTGTAACTCCGAACGAAGGAGACACCGAGATGGGGAATGTGAAGATCGTGTCAAGGGC
>NZ_JBNCKT010000326.1:0-817 GCF_049841675.1 Micromonospora sp. DT4 | reverse complement strand
CAAACTCCGGACAACCCACCCCAACACCCACCACAACCCACACCCCCCACAACCAACCAACCCAACCAACCAACCAACCAAACCCAACCAACCAAGCCAACCAACCAACCAACCAAACCATGGGACTGTCTCGATAAAACAGTGGGGCTATCTCACCAACGGCGCCAGAGAACAACCCACAGCCACTTCACCTGATCTATGCGCTATATCCGGTTGAGGATCATCCACAGGTCCACCATGGATGCGAACCCGTCGAACCACCCGTCCCGACGCCGGGGTGTCCTGACCCTCGACTCAAACCAGGAGCCGCGATGACCATTACTGATCTGGACCGCCCTCGCGCTCGCCCACGAGGCCGGGTGTCGGCCACGACCCGACCGATCCCCACCCGGTCGTGGTCTACCTGGAGCTGCCCACGGGCCAGATGTCCTGGCGCCTGCCCGCCCACCCGGCCGGCCGGGACGGGGCCCCACAGCACCGCCGCCAAGTACGCGCGGGTGGCCGCGTTCGTCGACCTGGTCGACGAGGACACCGACCGGTGACCGAGGTGCTCATCGGCCGATGGACCACCGTGGCGCTGCACCCCGGATCCGTCGCCGCGCGCGATCGCGTCCAAGTCGCGCTGGGTGGCCAGGCGCAACGCTCCACGCCATCAGCGGTTCTGAGCAAGCTCCGCTCGCGCCGACTCCTCCCGTCGGGCAATCTCTTGAGTGATTTTCGCGCCGTCAGGATTAGGCTGACCCACGGCCCCGGCGTTGTTCCGGCTTGAGGTGTTCTGTCCAGGTTGAGGACGGGGGTAGGGCTGTAGTTGTGGGAC
>NZ_JBNCKT010000325.1:0-825 GCF_049841675.1 Micromonospora sp. DT4 | reverse complement strand
CATCGACATCGCCACCATCAAGATCTGGCTCCGCGACCTCGCCCGCGAAACCTGATCCACAAGACACGGCCTAGTCCACACCGCCCGCGCTGGGTAGTCGGTCGTTCACCCGGTGGTCGGCGGCGGAAAGGCGCAGAACTCGTTGCCCTCCGGGTCGGCCAGCACCCACCAGTGCGCCTTGTCGACCGGCTCGCGCACCGATCGCGCGCCGGCCGCGAGCACCGCCGCCGGGTCCGCGTCCGCCAGGCGCAGATCCAGGTGTACGCGGGTCGCGCCGACCCGGGGTTCGGGCACCCGGTTCACCCAGATCGACTCGGCGTCCGAGCGCGCCGAGCGGGGATCGATGCGCGTGTCGCCAGCACCGCCGCGTGTCGGACGCGGCGGTCCGCAAGATCCGCGCAGTTTCGGTGATGGTGCTGCCTCCGGCGGCCCGCAGGCAGCACCATCTGGGATGTTGTGCGGATCGTGGGGGTGCGGTCAGTGCTGCTTGGCGTAACCGACGAACGCCTTCCAGGCGGTCGGGGTGATGTGCAGGGTGCCGCCGTCGCGGTCCTTGGTGTCGCGCACCAGCACGACGTTCGGCAGGTTGTCGGCGACCTCGACGCAGGAGCCGCCGTTGCCGCCGGACCGGGTCGACTTGTGCCACCGTGGGGTTAGGGCATCCATGACTTCGTCACTTCCTTGATCAGCTCGATTGACTGCCGGCGGGGGAGCGCCTCGTTGCGGACGATCTCCCACGTCTTGGCCAGCTTAGAGCGACCGGCAATAGGTCCAAGATCCGGACATGCGGGTACCTGCGGGAAGGAAGCAGGCACGGGTCCATTG
>NZ_JBNCKT010000324.1:0-835 GCF_049841675.1 Micromonospora sp. DT4 | reverse complement strand
CTGGCTTTACAAGCACCCTGTTGAGTTCTCAAAGAACAACCACACACCGATCAGAAGCTCCACATTCGTGGAACCCCGTTTCGGGGCAACCGCTCAAACCTACTTGGTCGAACCTTCGTTGTCAACCTCGCATTCGAGGCGATCAATCTGGTTCGTCCGGACCCACGATGACGCACGCCGTACCCGGCGGTCGTTACTGTCGTGGGAAACCGCAGACCGGCCGATCGCCGCTTCGCGGCTCTCCGCCCGGCTCCTGCCGGCTTCAGAACCTTACCCGGTCGGCTTCGCGTCCGCAACCCCGTCTCCGAGGTGTTTCGCACCGCCCGATCCTCGGTCTCGCTCGGCGTTACCGCCACGAGCCCGGTGCCCGTTCTCGGCCGGTTTGTCCGGCCTCCCCCGTGCAGAGAGAAAGTTACGCGGACGGCCGGGAGAAGGCAAATCAGTGTTCATCACTGGTTCGGCCGAGCTGATCGACGCGGTCTACACGATGGTCGGCGACGCGGCGCACGTCGGCGTGCCAGAGTGTCAGTCATGGATGAGTCCGGGCTGGATACCACGGTGTTCGCCGAGGAAGCACTGCTCGGCGTCCTCCTGCCGTTCTGGCAACTGGTGATCGGCGCGGTCGTGCTGGTGGTCCTGGTCTTCTCGGTGGGACGGCTGGCCCGCCGCGGCAGGTCCCGGATGACCACCGCCCTGCTGGTCACCGCCGGAGTCATCGCCGCCCTGGCGACGATCGGCGTCCTCCTGGAGGGCTGAGCTCTCAGAGACTGTCGGGTAACTGGACGGCTACGCAGTGAGAAGTCGTTCGGCGTTGATGCGTCGGGCGGCTTCGCGC
>NZ_JBNCKT010000323.1:0-859 GCF_049841675.1 Micromonospora sp. DT4 | reverse complement strand
TGCGCGGCCGGTACACGGTTCCCAGCGAACGTACCTTCCGGCGGATCCTGGCCACCTTGGACGGCGACGCCCTCGACACGGCGATCTGCGGATACGCCGCCGACGTCGCACGGGGAGACACTCCGTTACCGGTCATCGCCGCTGCTGAGGACGAGCCGGCGGAGCGGGAGCAACGCCGCGCCGCGACCCGGGCGATCACCCACCCGGCCCCGGCCGGGCTGCTACCCGCCGCCGCGATCGACGGGAAACTGCTGCACGGCAGCCGCACCACGACCGGGCAGGTGTTCCTCGTCGCCGCGGTCACCCACGACCGCGGGGCGATCCTGGGCCAACGCCAGGTCCCCGACAAACGCGGCGAGAACACGGTCATCGCTGAGCTACTGACCCCGTTGGACGTGGCCGGGATGATGCTCACCCTGGACGCTCTGCACACCACGAAGAAGACCGCCCGGCTGATCACCGGGCCGCTGAACGCCCACTACACGCTGATTCTGAAGGGAAACCAGCCCCTCGCCCTGCAAGCCGCCCAAGCCCTGCTGTCCGGCACCGACAGCGAGTTCATCGACAGCATGGACGTCAAGCAGGACCGCGGACACGGACGCACCGAACGCCGCACGCTACGCGTCGCGCCCTGCGACGACACCCTGTTCCCCGGCGCCCGGCAAGTCTTCCGGCTACGCCGTGACACCGGCGGTCTCGACGGCGCACGGACCAGCAAAGAAATCATCCACGGCATCGTCAGCGTCACCGCCGACCAGGCCAGCACCGAGCACCTCAACGCCTACGCCAGAGGCCACTGGGCCGTGGAAAACCGTCTCCATTGGACGAGGGACGTGACCTTCCACGAAGACGACTCCCA
>NZ_JBNCKT010000322.1:0-901 GCF_049841675.1 Micromonospora sp. DT4 | reverse complement strand
CCATCGACATCGCCACCATCAAGATCTGGCTCCGCGACCTCGCCCGCGAAACCTGATCCACAAGACACGGCCTAGTTACCGACGCCGAGGCTCGACATGAACGCCGCCGGGTAACGGTCACCCCGCGCGGCACCCTTCGGCACAGCCGCCTCGATCTCTTCGAGATCCCCGGCCGACAGCTCCACGTCCAGCGCCGGCAACGCCTCGGCCAGTCGCTGCCGGGTACGCGCGCCGACCAGCGGAACGATCGACGGATCCTGCGCCGCCACCCACGCGATCGCCAACTGCGCCACCGTGCACCCCTTCGCGTCCGCGACCCGGCGCAACGCCTCCACCAGAGCCAGGTTGTGCGACGCGTTCTCGGCCAAGAAGCGAGGACTGTGGTTACGCCCATCGGCCGCCCGCCCCGGCACCCAGTTCCCCGAGAGCAGGCCACGGCTCAGCACCCCGTACGCGGTCAGCCCGATGCCCAGCTCCCGCAGCGCCGGCAGCACCTCGGCCTCGACCGCCCGCGACAGCAGCGAATACTCGATCTGAAGATCAGCAACCGGATGAACAGCGTGCGCCCGCCGGACGGTCTCCGCATCAACCTCGGAGAGCCCCACATACCGTACGTAACCGGCGTCGATCAGCTCCTTGATCGCGCCGATCGTGTCCTCGATCGGCACCGACCGGTCGAGCCGGGCCGGCCGGTAGATGTCCACGTAGTCGACGCCGAGCCGGGTCAGCGAGTAGCTCAGGAAGTTCCGCACCGAAGCCGGGCGGGAGTCCTGGCCGGCGAACCGCATGCCCGGCCCCACCTGCTGCCCGAACTTCACACTCAGCAGATATTGACCCGTAAGGCAAATAGTTGATGGTCAGGAGGCGGCGTAGCGGACTTCGGGCTTGCGGAACAAGGATT
>NZ_JBNCKT010000321.1:0-919 GCF_049841675.1 Micromonospora sp. DT4 | reverse complement strand
CGCACCCAGCAGGTGCCCGTGCTGCTGTACGGGCCGCCCGGCACCGGCAAGACCGCCATGGTCGAGGCCGCCTTCCCCGACCTGCTCACCGTCGCCGGCACCGGCGACACCGTCGTCGACGACTTCCTCGGCTCCTACAACCCGATCCCCGGCGGCGGCTACGAGTTCGTCCACGGACCCCTCGTCACCGCGATGCGGGAGGGGCGGGTGCTGCTGGTCGACGACGCCACCCTCATCCCACCCCGCGTCCTGGCAGTCCTGTACCCGGCCATGGACGGCCGCGGGGTCATCACCATCCCCGCCCACGGCAACGAGAGCGTGCAGGCCGTCGACGGGTTCTACATCGTCGCCGGCCACAACCCGGGCGTGCACGGCGCGGTGCTCACCGAGGCCCTGGCCTCCCGGTTCACCGTCCACCTGCACGTCACCACCGACTGGGACCTCGCCCGCCACCTCGGCGTCCCCAAGCAGGTCGTGGCCGCAGCGATCGACCTCAACGCCGACCTCACCGCCGGCAAGACCGTGTGGGCGCCGCAGCTGCGCGAACTGCTCGGCTTCGTCAAGGTCCGCGACCACCTGGGCATGACCGCTGCCCTAGCCAACCTGGCCGGCATCGCCCCCGAGGACGCCCGCGACGACGTCACCGCCGCCCTGTCCCGACACACCGGCACACCCATCACCGCGCTCGCCCTCGGCAAGCGCTAACCGCCGCCCACCCCTTCTGGAAGGAGCCCATCCGTGTCCCACCCCAGCACCCACCTACAGCAGGGCGCACCGCCGACGCCGGCCGGCGCCAGCGACTGGCATGCCTGGTCCACGGCGTGGACCCAGCACGTCCCGCTGCTGACCGGCCGTACCGACCTCACCGTCCTCGTCGCCCCCGGCGCCGCCGGGGACACACCCGAGTGCTTCTACCCCG
>NZ_JBNCKT010000320.1:0-921 GCF_049841675.1 Micromonospora sp. DT4 | reverse complement strand
CGTTCAGTGCGTCGATGGTCAACTCGGTGCGCATGTGATCGGCGATCGCCCACCCGGCCAGCCGGCGGGAGTGAAGGTCGATGACGGTGGCCAGGTAGAGGAACCCGCGGTCACCGACCGGCAGGTAGGTGATGTCGCCGACGTAGCGCTGGTTGACCGCGGGTGCGGTGAAGTCGCGGCCGATCAGGTCCGGGGCCTTGGCCGC
Organism: Micromonospora sp. DT4; assembly: GCF_049841675.1. Taxonomy (NCBI): domain Bacteria; kingdom Bacillati; phylum Actinomycetota; class Actinomycetes; order Micromonosporales; family Micromonosporaceae; genus Micromonospora; species Micromonospora sp. DT4. Next base: position 716 of record NZ_JBNCKT010000320.1, on the reverse strand, counting down.
GGCCGGATCCGGGATCGTGGTGCGAGTACGGCGGCGCAGCCGCAAGCCCTGCACACCGATCGAGCGCATGACTCGCTCGACGCGTTTGTGGTTGACCAGCGTGCCGCGGTCTCGCAGTTCGGCGGTGATCCGCGGCGCCCCGTAGGTGTTGTCGGCCTCGTGGACCGTGCGGATCTGCCGGGCCAGTACGGTGTCGGCGGCCTGCCGGACCGCCCGGGCCTCGGCGCTCGACGTCCAGTAGTAGTAGCTCGACCGGGCCACGCCGAGGATCTGACACAACCGCTTCACGCCGTAGCGCTCGTGGTGGTCGGCGACGAACTGGAAGCGGTTCACCAGCGCGTCTCCCCGGCGAAATACCGGGCCGCCTTCCGAAGAATGTCGCGTTCCTCCTCCAGTTCCCGGACCCGGCGGCGCACCTCGGCGTTCTCGACCTCGACCGAGCCCGGCTCCGGCTTGACCGCCGCTGCGGGCCACGCGACGTCACCGCCACGGCGCTGGTCGTCGACGCGGACCCAACTGCGCAGCGTCTCCCGGTTGACGCCGAGATCGCCGGCCACAACCGCGATCGTGCTGCCCGGCCGGGACCGGTACAACGCCACCGCGTCGGCCTTGAACTGTGCGGGATAGTGCTTGTTCGCCATGCTGCTCCAGGACTCCTGATCTACCCGGACCTCGCGATCCAAGGTTCAAGTGTCCAAGATCAAGGGGGAAGGCCC
>NZ_JBNCKT010000319.1:0-925 GCF_049841675.1 Micromonospora sp. DT4 | reverse complement strand
TACGTCGCCATTGAGCAGTTCGACCGGGTTCAGCTCGGGTGCGTAGCCGGGCAGTAGGTGCATCTCAATGCTGTCAACGTGTTCGGCCAGCCAGTCCCTCACCAAGACCCTGCGGTGCACAGGATGCCGGTCCACAATCAAGTGGATCTTCCGGTCGATCTGGCGGACCAGACGCCGCAGGTAGACGAGGAACACCGGGCCGGTGAACGAACCCCGGTAGCAGGTGAAGTACAGCTCGCCCTTGTTGCTGATCGCGGCCATCACGTTGACCCCGAACCGTTTCCCGGTCTTGGGCACCACCGGCGCTTGCCCGACCGGCGCCCAACCCCTACCCACCGACGAGTCGGAGCGCAGCCCGGTCTGGTCCAACCACAAGATGACCGCCTTCTCCTTACGGGCTTTCGCCTCGATCGCCGGATACTCCTCGGCCAGCCACCGGGCCACCGCCTCGGGATTCTGCTCGTAGGCGCGGCGGATCGGCTTCTGCGGCGACAACCCCCATGAGCGCAGGTACTTACCGATCGTTACCAACGACAGGCCGATCCCGAACCAGTTCCGCACCAACTGCCGGACCTGCGGGCGGGTCCACACCAGGCCAGGCAACGCCACCTGATCGGGGAACTTGCCCAGCACCGCCTTGCGGACCCGGGCTTCCTGCTTCGGATCGAGGGCTTTCTGCTCACCCGGACGCCGCCCCCGCTTGCCGGCCTTCAACGCCCCGGAACCGTTACGACGTACCGCGTTGACCCACTTCGAGACCGCCTGCGCCGTCACACCCAGCACAATGGCCACCGACGCCTGCGTATGCCCGGCCTGCACCGCCGCGACCGCCCGCTGGCGCAGATCCTCTTGCGCCACAGGGGAAAGCCGACGCGCGTCCCGCACCGTAACGCCCATACACCCCAAACGATCACAAACCATTTGG
>NZ_JBNCKT010000318.1:0-937 GCF_049841675.1 Micromonospora sp. DT4 | reverse complement strand
TGTTCCGCCCCGGGTTAGATGGAGACATCGAATCCTGGAGGAACACCGGCGATGCCTGCACCGAAGAAGTACAACGATGAGTTGCGTGAGCGTGCGACCCGGTTGGCGGTCGAGGCTCGGCGGGATCCGGCGTCGGCGGTCGGTGCGATCCGGCGGATCGCGGGTCAGCTCGGGGTTCATCCAGAGGCGTTGCGGACATGGGTGAAGAAGGCCGAGGTCGACGCCGGTGAGCGTGCGGGCATGACCAGCAGCGACGCGCAACGCCTCGCCGCGTTGGAACGGGAGGTCCGTGAGCTGCGGCGGGCGAACCAGATCCTGAGGTCCGCGGCGTCTTTCTTCGCGGCGGAGTTGGACCGTCCGTCGCGATGAAGGTCGCCTTCGTCGACTCCCAGCGGGTCGAACACGGTGTCCAACCGGTCCTGCGGGCGCTCGAAGACACGCCCGCAGCGATCGCACCGTCGACCTACTACGCCGCCACGACCCGCCCCGCCAGCGCACGATCCCGACGCGACGAGGAGCTGACCGCGGTGATCGAGCAGGTCCACGCGGAGAACTACGGCGTTTACGGGGCCCGTAAGATCTGGCACGAGCTGCACCGCCAGGACATCGGGGTAGCCCGGTGCACCGTCGAGCGGCTGATGCGCGAGTCTGGGCTACGCGGGCTGTCGCGCGACAAGTCGCCGCGCACGACCCGACCGGCGGCTGAGACCGGACGGCCTGCTGACCTGGTCAAACGGGACTTCACCGCAGACCATCCGAACCAGCTGTGGGTCGCGGATCTGACCTACGTGCGTACCAGTGTGGGCTGGGTGTACGCCGCGTTCGTCCTCGACGTGTACTCCCGCATGATCGTCGGCTGGCAGGTGTCCACGAGTCTCTATACGGATCTGGCTCTCGACGCGCTGAAAATGGCGATCTGGCGCCGCGAATATCAAGG
>NZ_JBNCKT010000317.1:0-947 GCF_049841675.1 Micromonospora sp. DT4 | reverse complement strand
TATTTGTCGAGGACCTTCCATCGACGTGTCTCGGCGTGACGTTCCGCCCCCACCCAGTTACCCGACAGTCTCTCAGGCGTCGCGCAGGGCGTCGTCGATGCCGGTCTCGCGGCGACCGAGGTGCGCGGGTTCCCGGCCGGACAGCACGTCCAGCGCGGCCTTCAGGCAGGCGCCGTTCTCGCGTAGGGACCCGAACCGCCACGTCCGGGAGTACCGCTTCGCGCTGTCGTCGCCCACCCCCTGAGCGTCGATGCCGAGACGCCGACACAACGCCACGGCCCGGGGCAGATGGAACGACTGGGTCACGACCGTCGCCCGTTCCACGCCGAAGATCTGCCGGGCCCGCGCGCAGGAGTCGTACGTGTCGAACCCGGCGTAGTCGAGAATTACCTTGCGCGCCGGCACGCCCCGGTCGACCAGCCAGCGCAGCATCGCCTCGGGCTCGTTGTGGTCGGCGTTCATGTTGTCGCCGGACACGAGAATCGCGCTCACCCGTCCGGCGTCGAACAACCGCCGCGCGATCTCCAGCCGGGCCGCGAGGACCGGCGACGGCTCGCCATCGGCGTCCACCTTGGTGCCCAGGACCAGGGCGACCGGCGCCGCCGGCACGTCGGCCTCGTCGTAGAGGTGGCCGGTGGCGACGTCACGGACCCACCGCACGCTGGCCACGGTGCCGCCGGCCAGGACCACCGCACCGACCAACCCCGCGACCAGGGTACGGCGGACGAACCGTCGATGTTCCCCGTACCACCGCACCACACCGGAACGTCCCCGCATGCGGGCGAGACTAGCCCGGCGGCGCTTGTCCCGACCTATCCGGGGAGTCCGCCAGGGGCGACGCGTGCGGCGAAGCCGGGTGCGGGTTACGCGTTAGAGCGACCGGCAATAGGCGTCACTTGAGTCGGCGGGTTGTCGGTCGGGTGTCCCAGCGATAGAGCGTGCGGGCT
>NZ_JBNCKT010000316.1:0-951 GCF_049841675.1 Micromonospora sp. DT4 | reverse complement strand
ACTTCTTCGCCGTCTATGACGCCTGGCTCGACGAGAAAGACGCAAACGGTATACCCCATAACATCGGGCAGATGCCGGACCGCACGCTGGAGTGGCCCAATCCGAATAATCCAGACAAGCAGTTCAAGCTCGGCCAGTTTATGTCCGATCTCAAGCACCGCGGGCATGTCGACCCGGACGGTGAGATGGCCGATATGCTGGCAGGAGAAGGCGGCTTCGAGGTCATCTACCGGAATGAGGGCGACACATCGAGATTTGATGGCTTTAGGATACCCGGGGAGCCGCCACCGAAGCCCCGGCCGCCAACGGCCAAGCAGGAAAAGGACAATCAGGAGCGGATCGCGGGGATTCAGCTTTGGGTGGGGCCAGATGGCAAGAACTCGGGCAAAATTCCCGCCGACGCAAAAGAGGTGAAGGATGACGGGGGGAAGGTTTACCCCGTCGGGCAAACATTTCATGTTTTGCGGCAAACGGGATTTTCGTTTCATCAGGGACTCTTCGATGTTCTGAACGATAACGGTTTCCAACCGAAGGTCAACCGCAACAAGATTCTAATCCCCCGAGACAAGAGCACGCTTGTCACTGTTGCCGAGAAGGCAGAGAAGGACAAGGCGACGTTCGCCGCTTATGACCTCTGGTGCGAAGGCGACTCCACAAGGGCGGGAAAGATCCCTGCATACGACACCCCGGTCACGCTCCCGGAAACGGGGGACGTCATTGATCTCGGCAGACGGATGCATACTCTCATCCGCCACGGGCTTGTGGATCCGCAGAGGATGATCGCTCAGGCTCTGAACGCCCGTGGGCTGCAGACGGAGTATCGGGGCAAGAAGACCTTTCTTGGCCGCCCAGAGGAGGCGGCCGGTGGGGAGTCGCGGTCGGTGTCCGCCGCGACGCAGAAGGTCGCCAATCTGGCTGTGGGTCGTCGGCCCTTGCCGTGGGAGGGTGCGT
>NZ_JBNCKT010000315.1:0-951 GCF_049841675.1 Micromonospora sp. DT4 | reverse complement strand
ACCATCGACATCGCCACCATCAAGATCTGGCTCCGCGACCTCGCCCGCGAAACCTGATCCACAAGACACGGCCTAGGACGCCCTCTCGGCCGCCGCGATCTCGGCGAGCCGCTGGGCCGAATACTGTCGCCTCTCGACCCCCGCACGGGCACCGACAGCAGGAACCGCGCGTACAGGTCGACCACCGGCACCGTGGGAAGGTCGTTTACGGCGGTCACGAACTGGCCCGCGAGGTAGGTCGCCGCCGTCCAGGGGTCGCCGGCCGCGAGCGCCGTCCGTGCGTCCGGGCATGGGTAGGGCTGTTTACACGCTTCGCAGTCCCACGCGGGGCGCTGCGGCCGGTGGCCGGTCACCAATGCCGCCCTGAGTTAGCCCGGAACGCCTGGCCCCGCGTCAGCCACGGCGCGCAGCCAGGCTGCGGGTAGGCGTCAGTCGGCGCGCTCGCCCAGGCCGGAAGCGCGGTCGGCGGCTCGGCTGGCGGCGGGGTCCGGCGGCGGTCTGGGCAATACCGCCAGCGCAAGCCGCAGACACACGCGCGGGACCACCACTGGCGGCGGTGAACGAGATCAGAGGATATCGGCTCCATTGCTCGGCGTAGGCGCATAGGCTCAACTCTGGCTGACCAGTTGGCAGGTCGTCAGCCCCCTCGGTGACAAGTTGCCTACCCGTGTCACCGGATGGTCCGACCGTGCGCGTAATGGCCCTCTCGGAGGTCGCCGACTACCTCGGCGTCTCCCGCCAACGTGCCGCGATCCTGGTTGATCGCCCAGACTTCCCGGCTCCGATGGAGACGTTGACCGTCGGCCGAATCTGGGACGCGACCGAGGTCCGCGAGTACGCCGCAAAGCGCCGGGAGCGCAACGAAGGCGGTTCGGGCTAAGAGACTGTCGGGTAACTGGGTGGGGGCGGAACGTCACGCCGAGACACGTCGATGGAAGGTCCTCGACAAAT
>NZ_JBNCKT010000314.1:0-952 GCF_049841675.1 Micromonospora sp. DT4 | reverse complement strand
ACCCAACTGAACACCAACGAACGGAAAGACTGGGTCACCGCCATCGCCAACCTCGCACCACAGCACCCCGACAAAAATACACAACTCATCACACTAAGTAACGCAATCTTCGACTGCGACAAAAGTGATCTCAGCTGATACGTGGAAGCCGACCCAGGTCGCGGCGGACCCTCGGGGCTGGGGTCAGCCGCCCGGGTGGGGGCGGGTCGTTCCCAGAGCCGGTGCAGGTCAGTGGTCATGGTATGGGCCAGCCGCAGTTGGGTGTAGGTGATCAGGGTCAGCCAGGTCCCACCGGTCGGCGGCCGGTGGGTCGCGTAGACGGGGCTGGGTCCAGCCGAGGACCTTTCCTAGAACCGGAAAGTGTGTTCCACATCGAAGCGGCGCAGATAGGACTGCCAGATCCGCTCGACTGTGGTGGTGTCCAGGCTGGTCGCGGAACACCACAGCCAGACCGGCTTCAGGGGTGCCGGCCGCCGGGCAGCCGCGGTCCACGGTCAGCCGAGTCAGGGTGCGCTCCACGACCGGCAGTTGCCCCTGGTGGGCGGCCCAGCCGCCGCGGCGGTGCAACTGCTGGTGCGGATGCGGGGTCCCATACGTCGGCGTACGCGGTGCCGTAGCGGCTGGTCTCGGTCATGGTGGACACCGCCGCGGGCGGGTGGGTGGGTGTCCGGGCGGTCCAGGTCGATGGCGGGGCCCGTGCCGGGCGGGCCGGCCTGCGCGACCGTGCTCCCGTTCGGCTACGGGCAGGTGGAACACTCGGTCCGAGCGGATCGGCCCTTGGTCTGGCAGTGGATCCGGCGCTAGGCCGTAATCGCCTGGTCAGGGTGTTGTAGTGCCCGGTAGAGGGTGGAGCGGCCGACGTTGAGGTGTTGGGCGATGGTGGTGACGGATTCGCCGCGGGCTTGGCGGGCGCGGGCGATGGCGAGAATGTCGTCGGTGACGGTGGTGGGGC
>NZ_JBNCKT010000313.1:0-953 GCF_049841675.1 Micromonospora sp. DT4 | reverse complement strand
CCATCGACATCGCCACCATCAAGATCTGGCTCCGCGACCTCGCCCGCGAAACCTGATCCACAAGACACGGCCTAGTCTCGGAGCACGGCGAGGCAAGTCGCGAACGAGGCCGTCAGGCTCTCCAGAACCGCCTTCCCCTTCTCGGCCGCGCCCAGGGACGGCTGACCGATAACTCCGCTGTCGGTGTAGCCGCGCATTCCGGTAACGAGCAGGTCCGGACGTTCTGCGAGGTGATCGGAGTTCTGATAGCCGTTGCGGACGAGTTCGGGACACAGGTGTAGCAGCAGGGAGGTCTCGATCTCTCCGGCGTGCATGTCGTCGTGGCTGCTGCTCGCGAGTCCGGCCTGTTGGCGGGCAGTCTCCCAGTCCTGCCGGCGCGGGTACAACGCCATGCGGCGCTCACCGACATTGGCTTCCTGAACGACGTTCGACAGGACGTAGTTCCCGCCATGGCCGTTGACCACGATCAGCCGGTCGACACCCGACCTACCCAGCGACTCGGCGACATCCGTGATGATGCGGGCCAGAGTGGACGAACGGATACTCACTGACCCGGTCCAGCCGGCGTGTTCCTGCGAGCAGCTGATGGTTACGGGTGGCAGGAGCATGAGGTCGTAGGCGGTGGCGGCGGCCTTCGCGATGGCGCAGGCGACGATCGTGTCCGTCAGTAGGGGTAGATGATCGCCGTGTTGCTCGAAGCTGCCGACTGGTAGCACGGCAACGTCCGCAGCGCGGGTGGCCTCTTCCGTAGTCGTCGCAGTGGTGATCAAATCCATGATCACAGTCTGACTGTCGAGGCGACGAGGGAGAAGGCCTTCCTGAACCCGACCACCTCGACGGAGGCCGTCCTCACGGCGAGCCGTGCATTCAACTGGTTAAGAGCGACCGGCAATAGGCGTCACTTGAGTCGGCGGGTTGTCGGTCGGGTGTCCCAGCGATAGAGCGTGCGGGCT
>NZ_JBNCKT010000312.1:0-977 GCF_049841675.1 Micromonospora sp. DT4 | reverse complement strand
TTGACGGCTTGTTCCTTGCTGATTCCTGCCGCGCGGCCTCGTTCACTAAAAATCTTGTGGGTCGCCCTTGAATTCATGGCGACCTCAATCCAGTCGGGGGACGCCAGTGTCCCCACCAGAGAAAAGGACCACGAGATGCCTACGATCACCACCTCAGACGGTGTCGAGATCTTCTACAAGGACTGGGGCTCGGGCCAGCCGATCGTGTTCAGCCACGGCTGGCCGCTCACGGCCGATGACTGGGACGCCCAGATGATCTACTTCCTGCACAATGGCTACCGCGTCATCGCCCACGACCGCCGCGGCCACGGCCGGTCGGACCAGCCCGGCACCGGCAACGACGTGCAGCACTGGGTCGCCGACCTCGCCGCGCTGACCTCCCACCTGGACCTGCGCGACGCCGTGCACATCGGCCACTCCACCGGCGGCGCCGAAGTAGCCAGCTATGTCGCCCGCCACCAGGACCGGGTCGCCAAGGCCGTGCTCGTGTCCTCGCCCACGCCGTACATGTACAACAACGACGGCAACCCGGCCGGACAGCCCCGCGAATGGTTCGACGCGGTCCAGGCCGGCATCCTGGCCAACCGCGCGGAATTCTACCGCGACGTCCCGGCCGGCCCGTTCTACGGCTTCAACCGCCCCGACGCCACCCCGTCGCAGGCAATCATCGACAACTGGTGGCGCCAGGGCATGTCCGGCGGCATCCACGCCCACTACGAGACCGTGTTCTCCTGGCTGCAGGACTACACCGAGGACCTGAAGAAGATCACCGTACCGGTCCTGGTCATGCACGGCGACGACGACCAGATCGTCCCCTACGCCAGCTCCGTGCCCAGCGCCGTCGAAAACCTCAAGAACGGCTCGCTGAAGACCTACCCGGGCTACCCGCACGGCATGCTCACCACCCACGCAGACGTCATCAACCCCGACCTGCTCGCCTTCATCCGCGCCTGATCCACCAACGCCGGCGACGCGGA
>NZ_JBNCKT010000311.1:0-982 GCF_049841675.1 Micromonospora sp. DT4 | reverse complement strand
GAGTGCGCGGGTGGCCGGGCATCGGCCAGGTCGTGCCAGTGCGAAAAAGCGCGTCAGCGGCGGTGGGCCGTGGACGCTCTGATCAGCCCGCCGTGGTGCGGCGGGCGGATGGGGTTCGGAAGATCCGGCGCCGGGCTGGGTCCGCTGGTGCGTGAGGTGCGACCGGGCGGGCAGGGCGGCGCGGGAGGGCGTGGCCTTGGCGGGTTACCGGCCGGGCGTGGTGGACGGCGGCGGCATGGGAAGGATCCGCCGCGCCCGCTGCAGCACCTCGTCGGCGACCGGGATCAGCGGCGCCGCGTCAGGTGAGGTGGTCGGGGTGGTGCGGTGCCAGCCGTGACCGGGGCTGCTGGCGATGATCGTCCAGGTGACCAGAGGGGTGAGGACCTCGGCGACCGCCGTGCTCTGCTTGGCGTAGCTGTCGCGGTAGACCCGGACCCGCAGGACGTACCCGTCGGTGTGGTGCACCCGGGTCAGCTCGTAGCTGCCGGGGCCGCCCTGGTGGAACACCTCGTCGACGATCACTGCGACCGGTCCTTCGGGTCGGCGGCGCGGGAGGTCGCCTCGGAGGCGACGAGGGTCCATGGCCACTGGTAGGCGCCGATGGCGTAGCAGCGGTTGGCGTCCGGGGTGACCCGGTCGTCCTCGACCCAGCGACTGTCCAGGCCGTCGTCGTTCTCCCACTCGACGGCGACCTCGTCGCCGTCGAACCGCAGCCGGGGGTGCTCCCCGGGCATGTCACCGGGGTAGAGGGCGTCGAGGTGGGCGGCCATGCGCTGCACCGCGAACCGGGGGAAGCGGCACAGCAGCCCGGTGCGGGTGAGGGTGGTGTAGCCGGTGGCGACCATGGCGCGGTAGGCGCCGCCGCCGATCACGTCGCAGGTGACGGTCGCCGGGGTCCAGGTGGACAGCGGTGGGGTGATGTCGCCGCGGTGGCGGGAGATGCGGTAGCGGTCGCCGGTGGCCTCGCTCTCCGGGTCGGGGT
>NZ_JBNCKT010000310.1:0-983 GCF_049841675.1 Micromonospora sp. DT4 | reverse complement strand
ACATGGCACCCACCACGACACCTGACCTCTGCAAGATCAGCCGTACTCACCTCTGCACTCCAACGAGTACCCCGACAGAGCGCGCCGGTAGGAGTCTGTCTCGCCTCGGAATCTTGCGGAATGGCTGTCCGTGGGCGCCAGAACTGGTCCTCGGCGGGGGTGCTCAACAGGCCGTCCAGTTCCTCGTTATCACCGGTCCACAACTCGTCATCCCCGGGCGGATCGAGCACGTAAGCGGTGATCCCGCTCTGGGCGAGGTGCGAGGCGACCATCAGCGACGGGGGATGACTTCCACCCACCGACAACGCCTCCACCTGTACGGCGGCTCGGGCGAGCTGCCCGTGGATGAAGTTCGGCGGCCCGTGCGTGCCCTTGCACTCCAGGATCACGATCTTCATCCGCCGGCGGGTCTTCGTGGCGTGGTGGCCGAGCAGGATGTAGTCCGGCCGCATCTTGGTTCGCGAGACGGACTCCACCGCGCCACCACCATCCACGAAACCCGCCTTCAACGCCACCTCCGCGTCAACCGCGTGGAACGTCCAACCCCGATACTGCCGGCGAAGCAGGTTCTTTGCGACCACGAGGGCCAGGCCGACGCCCAACTGCTCGGACTGGGTCACCTTGTGGTGGTAGACGACCTCGTTGGCATCCGGTGTCAGCGCGAGACGCCCAGCGTTTTTGGCCAGCGTGGCGCAGTAGCGGACGGCGGCCCAGTGTCGAGCCACCTGCGACAGCGGCGAGGCAGTGAGGAGTGTGGTGGCCACCCCCAACTCGTGCAACACCTGCGCGGGAGTGGTCCGCATCCCGCCCGTGCCGACGTCCACCGGGGTCAACCTCTTGTGATGCCAGTACGCCTCGCGCGTCTTGGCGTGTTTCTCGGCATACCGGAGCACGTCGTCGACGGTAGGGACTGTCAACTTAACGGTGTAACTGGATTTTGATGGGTTACTTGCGGCCTGCGGACAGGCGGCCTTCGAAGGTGA
>NZ_JBNCKT010000309.1:0-990 GCF_049841675.1 Micromonospora sp. DT4 | reverse complement strand
TCAACCCGAGACCCCGAGACCCCGAGACATGAGCAGATCTTGGACACTCTCCGTTAGCCGCTAACGGAAAGTGTCCAGGATCTGCGCGTTCAGATGTGCGGTCAGCCGCCGGCACGGGTCGTCTCCCCGGACGGCACTGGCTCCCCGGACGGCTTTGACTCCGCGGACGCGACTGGCTCCACGGACGACAGTGGATCCGCGGACGGCATCGGTTCGGCGGCACCCAGGCGGTGGGCACGTCGACGCAGCCACCACGTGCTGGCCAGGCCGGCGAGCACCGCGAGGACCAGGCCGGCCCAGGAGATGTCCTTGAGCCAGTGCTCGGCCGCCCGGCCGACGGTGAACAGCAGGTACGTAGTGCCGAACGCCCAGACCAGCCCACCGGCGGCGTTGGCCAGCAGGAACCGCCGGTACGGCACGCGCAGGGCCCCGGCGAGCGGACCGGCCAGGATCCGCAGCAGCGCCACGAAGCGACCGAAGAACACCGCCCAGACACCGTGCCGCGCGAAGCTCTGCTCGGCGCGGGCGAGTTGGGCGGGGCCGAGATGGCGGGGGAAGCGCCGGCCCAGCCGGGCGAGCAGCGGACGGCCGCCGCGACGACCCACCGCGTACCCGATGGAGTCACCCACGATCGCTCCGGTGGCGGCTGCCGTCGCCACCCACTCCGGCTCCGCCACTCCGGTGGCCGCGAGCAGGGCCGAGCTGACCAGGACGATCTCACCGGGCAGGGGCACGCCCATGCTCTCCACGCCGATCACCCCGGCGACCAGCAGGTAGACCGCGATCGGCGGCAGTGACACAAGCCAGTGCTGGACGTCGAACACGGTTGACCCTCCTCCGGCCGGGCCTCGAACCCTACCCGTGGCCGACGCGCCTGACTGGCCCTTGACGGCCCTCACACCGCGCGGCGCGTCCTAGACGATCTATTCCAAGGGGTGCGGGGCAGCGAACAAGAGCGAGGGTGTCCATGATCGACGTTGCTGAGCAACG
>NZ_JBNCKT010000308.1:0-999 GCF_049841675.1 Micromonospora sp. DT4 | reverse complement strand
CTCGTCGAAGGTGGGCAGCGCCGACAGTGACGCCGTCGGCCCCAAACCCTGGGGAAAGTCGTCGTCCGGTGGGCAGCGGATCGCCCGAGTCGCGGTGACGGACCCACCGCACACCAGCCGAAGCGCCGTCACCAGGCGGCTGGCTGGCTCGACCAGCGCGCCAGAATCCGGCGCCGTCGGTTGGGCGGGTACGTCCATGGCCGAGCACACCGGGTACGAGGTGCAGCGGGTCAGGGCCCACTGGTGGAACCGCGACACGGTCACCGAGTTCGGGCCGCCCGCGAAGGCGATCGGCACCGCGAGGTAGCCGATCGCGGCGCTCACCTGCCGGTCGCTCATCGCCTGCAGCACCAGGCCGTCCGGCAACGTGACCGCCTCGATACCCGCGGTGGGGGTGAAGGCGTTGAGCGGGACCACCTCGACCAACCGCGCCCGCGTGGCCAGCAGACCGTCCTCCAACCTGCTGTACGCGGCGTCGAAGGCATCCTGGTCGAACCGGTAGCGCCCGACGGCGGCAACCACGGGTTCCAGGACGTGCTTAACCAGCGTCCACCCCAATTGCCGGAGCGTGAGCGCGAACTCCACCCCGACCATGCAATCCACCCGCTCGCGCAGCACCTCATCGGCGACCACGATGGCCCGCACCGCCCCCATCTCGGCGAAGGTGTCCAAGAACCGGTAGTCGGTGACCCGGCCCGGCATCTGCCAGGCACCGCGGCGGATCGCTACGAACGACTCCTGCCCGTGGCGGTGCCACTCGCCGAAGTCGGGAACGGTCGCGAACACCGGCACGCCGTCGCGAGCGGCCAACTCGCCGAGCACCGCCGCCATCAACTGGCCCACTGCCGCATGCAACTTCGGGCGTCGCGCCCGACCCGTCGCCACGTCATCTGTCGCCACCATTGGCCGTCCTCCATGCCCGATCTCACGCGAACCGGACAGGATCCCAGACTCCCCCAGCAGGGCGCATCTGACTTTCGCCCCTCACCGGCCCCAGCG
>NZ_JBNCKT010000307.1:0-1009 GCF_049841675.1 Micromonospora sp. DT4 | reverse complement strand
GGCTTTCACGATGTTGGGTTGGTTCTGCCTGCGGCGCAGGTGTGATGCGGCTGCGGCGGCGAGTTCGGTCGGGTTGGCGGGGTTGGCTTGTGCCACATGGTGTTTGAGGTCGCTGTTGAGTAGTTCTACGGGATTCAACTCGGGTGCGTAGCCGGGTAGGAAGTGCATCTCAATGTGGTCAACGCGTTCGGAGAGCCAGTCGCGGACGGTGGCTCTGCGGTGTACGGGGTGCCCGTCGACGATGAGGTGGATCTTCCGGTCGAGTTGGCGGACCAGCCGGTCCAGCCAGGTCAGGAAGACCGGGCCGGTGAACGTGCCGTGGTAGCAGGTGAAGTACAGCTCGCCCTTGTTGCTGATCGCGGCCATCACGTTGACGCCGAAGCGTTTACCGGTCTTGGCGACTACGGGGGTCTGCCCGACCGGCGCCCAGGTGGTGCCGACCGCGGCGTCGGAGCGCAGTCCGGTCTGGTCCAGCCACAAGATGATGGCCTTGTCCTTACGCGCCCGAGCCTCAATCGCCGGATACTCCACCTCCAGCCACCGGGCTACCGCCTCGGGGTTCTGCTCGTAAGCCCGACGGACCGGCTTCTGCGGCGACAGCCCCCACGAGCGCAGGTACTTGCCGATGGTCACCAGCGACAGGCCGATACCGAACCAGTCACGGATCAGTTGGCGTACCTGCGGGCGGGTCCACACCAGGCCGGGCAACGCGACCTGGTCGGGGTTCTTGTGCAGCACCGCCCGCCGTATACGAGCCTGCTGGCGCGGGTCGAGAGCCTTCTGCTCGCCGGGACGCCGGCCCCGCTTACCGGCCTTGAGCGCCTGGTTTCCCTTACGATCAAAGGCGTTGACCCACCGCCACACCGTCTTCGGCGAAACACCGAACACTGTGGCCACCGCAGCCTGGGTATGCCCGGCCTTGACCGCAGCTACCGCCCGACGACGCAGATCCTCTTGCGCCGCCGGGGAAAGCCGCCGCGCATCACGTACCGCAACACCCATACACGGA
>NZ_JBNCKT010000306.1:0-1031 GCF_049841675.1 Micromonospora sp. DT4 | reverse complement strand
CTAGACGATCTATTCCAAGGGGGTCAGTGGTCGTATGCGGTCAGGGACCGTAGGACTGGCTGGTTGGTGTGCCAGTTGTGCCAGATCACGGCGGTGAGTGCGAGGATGCGTTGCAAGACGCGTACGGCCACGCCGGCGGGGGTCCGTCCGCCGTGTCGTTCGAGGTCGAGTTGGCCTTTGAAGGTTTGGTTGACCGACTCGATGCTCTGGCGCAGGGCGCGTAGCAGTGCCCGTCCGGGGCGTGGCGGTTCGGTGCGGTAGGCGGGGCGGATCATGGTGACGCCGCGTTCGGCCAGTTGCTTCTCGGTGGCGGCGTCGCGGTAGCCCTTGTCGACGATCAGGATCAGCCCGTCGGGGTGGGTCAACAGGCCGTTGTCCAGGTCGAACAGGTCGACGAGGACCTCGCGTTCATCGGTCTTGGCGGTGGTCAGGGCGAACGCGACCGGTAGTCCGTGCACGGTGGTGACCAGGTGTAGGCGCAGTCCCCAGAAGCGGCGGGAGTGGGAGGCGCAGTAGCCGTAGCTGGCCCATCCGGCCAGGTCAGAGCGTTTGACGGTCTCGCGGGAGCGTCCGCATTCCACGGGGGTGGAGTCGGCGATGCGCACCGGGTGCTGCCAGAGGTCGGTGTCCAAGGTCAGCAGCCGGATGAAGTGGGTGATCTGCGAGGTCAGGGTCCGTAGTCGCTTGTTGTATCCGGGCTGTTTGGGCAGGTCGGGAAACAGGTGGAGCAGGTTCTTGCGGGCGTATCGGATCCACTGGGCTTCCTTGTGGTAGCCCAGCACGGACTGCAACACCGCGAGGGTGATCAACTCCGCATCGGTGATCTTCGGAGCGATACCGACCGCTGGTCGCCACCGGTTGAGCTGGGGTGACGCCTTCAACTCATCGTCGATCTTCACGTAGAGTGCGGTGGCGAGGGTGTCCCGATCGACGTGCACGTGGCCTCCAGGGTCATCGTTGCTCAGCAACGTCGATCATGGACACCCTCGCTCTTGTTCGCTGCCCCGCACCCCTTGGAATAGATCGTCTAG
>NZ_JBNCKT010000305.1:0-1045 GCF_049841675.1 Micromonospora sp. DT4 | reverse complement strand
CGGCCACGACCTCGGTGACCGGCCAGTCGTCGCGGTCGGTGACCAGGATGCGTTTACCGAAGATTTCCTCGGCCAGCGCGGCGTGGGCCTGTTCGTCGATCTGCCAGGCCAGCCGCAGCTCGGCCGGGGTGTCTCCGGTCAGTTGCCAGGTCAGGACCCGTTTGACCCAGGGGTCTTTGATGATCTGCCCGATCTCGGCGGTGACCTTGTCGGCGGGGCGGCGGGTGCGGCCGCGGGCCAGGGTGTCGGCCAGCACGCCGAGGCGGGCCTGGGCTTTGGTCAGGGTTTGGGTGAAGCCGCGGGCCTGGGCGGCGTGCAGGCTCGGTGAGTGGGTCAGGACCACGCGCCGGTCCTGGCCGTAGACCTCTCGGCGGGTGTCCAGGGCGGTCAGCTGGTCGAACCGGTCGGTGTCGACCAGCCGGCGGTGGCGGGTGGGCAGGGCGAGCAGGTCCGGGCAGTCCGAGGGTGGTACCGAGCCGACGTAGTGCAGTTCGGCGGCGCTCAGGTGGGCGAAGTTGGCCACCGAGTTCTGCCCGGCGTCGAACACCACGGTGATCGCGTCCGGGTCGCCGCCCAGCCGGGTGTGCCGGGTCCGTAGTTCGTCGATCATGGTGGTGAATTGGGTGACGTCCGGTTTGTTGCCCGGGTAGGTGTGTGACAGCAGCGGGATCCCGCCGTCGCGGGTCACGATCAGGCCCAGGCCGATCAGGCGCAGGTCGACGCGCTTCTGTTTGGCCTTACCCCGCTGGGCGAGCGGGGCGTGCGGGTTAGTGCTGTCCAGGTAGGTGGCGAAGTTGGTCATGTCCAGGGCCAGGCCGGTGGTGTCCAGGCCGAACTCGGCGATCATTCGGGCGGACACGGCGCGTTCGATCTCGGCCAACTCGGCCGTGGTGACCACGCGCATCGCGTTCCAGAACCGGCGGTGGTCCAGCACCCGCGCCGGGATCTTGGTGAACCGGTCCGCGGCAGTGGTCGCCCACCAGTCGGCGAAGGCCAGTTTCGAGCAGGGATCGACCACCCGGTTGAGGGTGGCCAACGCCAGATA
>NZ_JBNCKT010000304.1:0-1049 GCF_049841675.1 Micromonospora sp. DT4 | reverse complement strand
GACAAACTGCGCACCACCCACATCCGCGCCATGTTCGCCGCCATCGAGCGCCGCAACGACGAGATCACCGCCGCGAAAGCGAGCACCGACCCAGCCATCCGCGCGTCCGTCACCGGCGTGCGACCCACCGGCGCCACCACACGCCAACGCATCCGCGCCTGCCTGCGGAAGGCGATCAACGACGCCCTTGCCGACGAACTCATCGTCGGCGCCAACCCCGCCGCCCTGGTCAAGGTCCCCGCCGACCGGCCCCTGCCAATCGTGTGGGAGGACGAACGCGTACAGCGGTGGAAGGCCACCGGCGAGGTCCCTGGACCGGTGATGGTGTGGACCGACTCCCAGGTCGTGCAGTTCCTCGACTACGCCGCCGTACACGCCCCCGACCTGCACCCGATGTGGCACTACATGGCCTACCGAGGGCCCCGCCGCGGCGAGGCGTGCGGCCTGCGCGACAGCGAGGTGCGCCTGCACCGCCGCGAGACCACGATCAACAACCAGATAGCCACCCACGGCTACACCGCCGTGCAGAAACCACCGAAGAGCAGGGCCGGAAACCGCGACGTCGCCCTCGACACCGACACGACCAAAGTCCTCGCCGCCTACAAGGCCCGCCGCGCCGCCTGGCAACTCGCCGCCAGCGACGCATGGCCCGACACCGGCCTGTTCTTCGTCCGCCCCGACGGGCACCCCTGGCACCCCAACGCCGTCACCCAACGATTCCGCAAGCTAGTCCGCAAGGCCGGGCTGCCCCCGATCCGGCTGCACGACCTACGCCACAGCGCCGCCACCATCGCCCTCGACGCCGGCATCGACATCAAGGTCGTCTCCGAGCAACTCGGCCACTCCACCACAACCCTGACCCGCGACACCTACCAGAGCGTCACCAAACGGATGCACCAGAACGCCGCAGACGCGGTCGCGAAGAAGATCGACCGGAGGCGTCGCGGTCCCCGCCTCGCGGGATGAGACCAGGGGACTGTCAACTTAACGGTGTAACTGGATTTTGATGGGTTACTTGCGGCCTGCGGACAGGCGGCCTTCGAAGGTGA
>NZ_JBNCKT010000303.1:0-1058 GCF_049841675.1 Micromonospora sp. DT4 | reverse complement strand
CCAAGATCATGCCAGCCACAGCCACCACAGTAGACCGCAGCCCCGCTCAGCCGATCAACTCAAGCTGAATACGTACTTCGATGTCTCCATCTAACCCGGGGCGGAACACCCCTTTTGGTCGTATGGTGTCAAGCCTCTCGTTGATTGCTGTCACGGCGAGATGCTGCGAGCATCGCGGCTTAGTTGGACGGAAATCCTTGCTCCGAATTTCGAGGCTTGACGCCGGCGTATAGCGAATGCCTGCCAAGTCTCCGATCAGCAATGGTGTGGCATTACTGGATTCCGCACGAGGCTGAGGTGCGCAGGAGTTTGTAGAGCAGATCGTAGGGCGCATCCGCTTGGCCCGCTCGACACCAATGCGGATTTGGAAGTTCTGAAACGGTCCCATGTTGTGGCCTTTCGGTGAGGGGTGATGGCCGCGTTCGCCCCGCTAGCGGGGCAGCGCAGCGGCGTTTCGTATGTCTGCCAGCGCGGCCGAGTTGGAGGATCCTGAGATCGGCATGCTGGCCGGATTGCTGGCCCGTGCGTCGGGAGTGCTGGCCGACTCGAAGTCTGGTGGTGTGTGGGCCACTCGAAGTCGATCCGGTCTCGGGCTCGGGCGGCCATCATGATGGCCGATCTGAATGGCCAGGATTGCTGGTGCACTTCGGCGACCTTTGGAATTTTTTCCGAAAAGGCGAGTGCCGGTTGAGCCTTTCGCTCAACCGGCACTCGCCTGCTGCTCTACGTCTCGTCTTTTATAGGTGTGGTATTTCGCTTGCCTCCTCATCGGTGGATGGTGTCAGAGCTCTCTGGTCGTTTGTCGACCTTGGTGGACTGCTGGCTTGGTTACCGGGACGCGGCTCTGAAGAAGAGCTCGGACGAGCAATGGGTCGAGTTGGTCGATGATCTGCCGCTCGCCGACGTAGACGCTGCGCGGATGGTCGATGCGAATCGCGTCGTTGTCATCGGCGCCGTAGGTGCGGTGGTAGCTGCCCGAGAGGTACGTATTCAGCTTGAGGTAGCCGTTTGAGGCAACCACGGCCCGGTGGTGAACAGCTGTTTGAGGACGTCGAGGG
>NZ_JBNCKT010000302.1:0-1062 GCF_049841675.1 Micromonospora sp. DT4 | reverse complement strand
ACCAAGCGGTACCACAACAGTCCGCGGGGCCACCAGTGGATCGTGTATGACGTGCCAGCCGGGTACGCGTCGGACGATTTCGAGCAGATGTTGTCCGACGACTCCGTGGAATTGGAGATCTCATCCGCTCTGGCGCGTTTCGCCTTCACCTACAATTTGCGGGACATACACGAGGCCAAGAGCCGGGGCGTGTATGTGACGTACCTGGACCCGAAGAGTCTCGAATTCGTCCTCGATCATCAGACCATCAGTCCCCCCCGACGTCTGGGCCGCCCTCCCGCCGGCCCGGACAACATGATCATCACCCGTATCGAGGACGAGTGGTCCAGCGCGCCCGTGAACACCCTCGACGCCGCCACGAGCACATCCCTGCCTGATGATGCTCGCCCGTCACTACCGTTCACCGGCCTCACCTCGACGATCCCCGCCCCGCCCGGCGGATCGTTCGACCCGATGATGATTGACCCGCCCGGTGGATCGTTCGACCCGATGATGATTGACCCGCTCGAGTACGGGATCAGCCTGCCCGTCAGCCAGGAACTGGTAGACAACCCGTGGCCGCAGGACTTCGCACCCCGGCAGTGGACGCAACCCGTCAGCGCCGCTTTCCCACCCTATGGCCAGGTGTACGCCCCAGACGGTGACAACCCCTACGACAGCCACGACCTGACCTGGACATGGCCCGCGCTGAACCCGCCCGCGTCGACCGCGAGCACCAGCGCGGCACCCGAGAACACCGCCCAATACGCCCCCACCAACGAGACCAACGCACCACCACAGCCCATCACCACCGCCCCACCCCACACGTTCTACCTCCACCCCCCCACCAACGAGCACGACGCCCCCCACATCGACGACGACTTCCTCGACGACGACGACTTCCTCGACGACGAGCACGACCTGCTCTCCGGCGACGACGAGCACGACTCGCTCTCCGGCGACCCACGATCACCATCGATCACACCTGGCGACCACCTGCCGCGGCTAGCGCTACCCACCGCCGGGCCCGCCACCACAACCCACCACCTACCCCCCATACCCCGCACCACCTCAACCCGACCC
>NZ_JBNCKT010000301.1:0-1081 GCF_049841675.1 Micromonospora sp. DT4 | reverse complement strand
AAGGCCAGAGCCGCTACCTCATGCTCGTCGAAGCCATCGGCGCCCGCGGCCGCTACTTCCGCTCCTTCACCGCCACCAACCTCGGCGGCACCTGGACCCCCCAAGCCGCCACCGAAAACAACCCCTTCGCCGGCACAGCCAACAGCGGCGCCACCTGGACCAACGACATCAGCCACGGCGAGCTGATCCGCACCAGCGCCGACCAAACCTTCACCGTCGACCCCTGCAACCTCCAACTCCTCTACCAAGGCCGCTCCCCCTCCTCCGACGGCGTCGACTACGGCCTCCTGCCCTACCGCCCCGGCCTACTCACCCTCCAGCGCTGACACCACCGTCTACGCAGAGCGGGCCCGGCAACCAGCCAGGCCCGCTCGGTCGTCGTCAGTCCTACCGGTGCGGCGACACGTAGCCCAGCTCAATCGCCCGGCGGGTGAGTTCGGCCTTGTTGGTGGCGTTCAACTTCGCCCGGATGCGCTTCAGGTACGTGCCTACGGTCGACTCGGTCACGCCCATCTGCTCGCCGATCATCACGTTGCTCAGCCCGCTGGCGACCAGCCGCAATGTCTTGATCTCCCGCTCGGCCAGGCGAACCGGGTCGGGAATGAGGGGCCCACACACGGCCTCGACCAGCCCCGGACTGATGTAGACACTGTCCAGGACGGCGGTTTCGGTGGCCGTCCGCAGATCCCGCTCGGCGTCGTCGGCGAGGATCATCGCGCGAACTCCGGCCCGGAGCGCGTCCGGCAACGACAGCCGCACGTCCGGTCGGCACACCAGCACCACCCGGGTCCGCTGCGGCAGCACCGACCAGAGATGGTCGTGCACCGACGCGCGCCGCAGCCCCGTGATGTCGACGATGGCCAGCGGCGGGCCGGTCGGGAGGGCGAGAAGCCGCGCGACCGAGGCGAGTTCGAGGCTCACCTCCAGACCCGGGAGGTTGGACACCAACCGGACCAACCCGGCCCGGGCGACGTCGGACGGGGACACCACCGCCACATCGAGGGTGCTCATTGGTGCACCCTTGTCTCACTCGGGCCGATCGGGGTTCGAGTGCACCGGTGACTGTCGGGCCATCGCCCAG
>NZ_JBNCKT010000300.1:0-1099 GCF_049841675.1 Micromonospora sp. DT4 | reverse complement strand
TGGACACTTTCCGTTAGCGGCTAACGGAGAGTGTCCAAGATCTGCTCATGTCTCGGGGTCTCGGGGTCTCGGGTTGAGGCGTGCTTCGTGACCGACTGACGGGATGCCGAAAGGGCCGGGCCCCTGTGGTGGGGTCCGGCCCTTTCGGTGGTGCTGGGTGTGCTGGGGTCAGCTGGTGGCGTAGCCGCGGGTGGCGATCCAGTCGGCGAGGTGTTCGACGGTGATGTCGTAGGCGGCGGTGTTCGGGTCGGCGGAGTCGGCGATGCGGATGGTGGTGCCGTTGTCGCGGTAGCCGACGACGCTGATGTAGTGCCCGCCCTCGAAGGAGTGGGTGTTGCCGTCGGTGTCGACGCTGGTGCCGGCGATGTTGGCGACCACGGCGCGGCCGTTGTCGACGGTGCGGACGATGTCGGTGCGTAGCTTGTCGGTCTGGGTGGCGTCGGCGTCGGGCTTGCTGATTTCGACCGAGTGGTAGGCGTCGTTCTTGCCGGTCTCCTTGTTCAGGACCGGGGTGATGTCGTTGATGGAGTTGGTGCCGGCCTCGGTGGTGCCCATTTCCTTGGCCATCGCGTCCACGCTGATGTTCTTGCCCTGCACGCTCAGGGCGTTACGGGCGGCGGCGGGGCCGCAGTAGTAGAAGTTCGGCTGCGCCTCGTAGCGCACCCCGAGTTGACGCTCACCGGAGGGCTTGCGGTCGGTCTGGGTCTGCGAGGCGGGCTTGGCCTCGGACGCGGCGTGGGCGGCGGTGACGGGGCCGGCGATGGCGCCGCCGGTGAAGGCGAGGCCGGCAGCGGTCAGAGCGGTCTTACGGATCAGATCGGTACGCATGATGGCGTGCTCCTCTGCATTGGGGGAAAACACGACGACACACGAGAGCGGGGGTGTGCCGTGCGGGAAGTTCGCGGGGATCTCACCCGGCGGCCGGGGGGCTGCGCGGGGGGTGTCCCGGAGGGTGGTGCAACGGTCCGGGGTGGCGGAGCATTCCCGCCAGGTCTTGCGGACCGGGCCGACGCGGTGGTGCTGCTCGGCCGTGCGGGGGTGTAACCGTGGCGGCCGGGCGGGTGTTCCCGGCGGCTGCCGTGCGCCGCTAGCTCGGGGG
>NZ_JBNCKT010000299.1:0-1135 GCF_049841675.1 Micromonospora sp. DT4 | reverse complement strand
CGCCACCGGCCAGGCCGACATCCGACCCTACCGCATTACTGAACCCGTCATCCCCGACAGCATCGACATCCATCGCATCCAGGAAGCCTAGTGGCGCGTCCGCCCACACAGAAGCGACGACATCCTGCCCAACAGCGGCAGCGGCAGCATCAAAAGCCAGTTGGCCGGCGCTGTGCTGGGTGGAGGTCGACGCGTACGGCTGGGTGGAGGTCGACGCGTATGGCTGATCGGATGCTGACTCGGTGCGGAGCGGCGGCGGGACACTGCCCTGCACGTCGCCGGGCAGAGCCGGCCCCGACAGTGGCGGGGCCAGCATGTCCGGCCCGGAGCCGTCGTGGACGGGGTACTGGCTGGCGCCAGAGGCCCAGACGCCGTCGTCAAGGCTGGGTTGGGGTATATCGGTGGTCTGCATGAGGGCATCAGGGCGGTCCGGTGGATACATGACCGACCCGGCACCGATCGTCGCCGGCATCCCCTCAGCCGTTGGCAACCAATTTCCCCGCAAGCCGCCACCGGCCAGGCCAACATCCGGCCCTATCTCATCGTTGAACCCGTAATCCCCGACGGCATCGACATGTACTGTGCCCAAGGAGTCCAGTGGTGCGTTCGCCTGCCCAGGAGCGTCGACATCCTGCCCGACAGCAGCGGCAGCGGCAGCGGAACTAACAGAAGCCTCAGCCCCGCCAGACTCAACCTGCACATTCCACGAACCAACAAGACGCCAACCATGCCCGCCGAATACTATCGCCCACGAATCATTCGGCGATACTTTGCTTTTCCTTAATTCATCCCGTACGGCTTTGATAGCCACATGGGTCGAGTAGCCCTTGTGCACATTCTCGATCTCGGCGCGCGTCACGATTTCGTCGGCCGTGCCGCGCTTGTCGATAAAAAGTCGAAGTAGTGAGGCGGCCTTGTCCCCCAATTCGCGCACCTCTTCGCCATCGCGTTTTAGTTTACGCCCGTCAAGAGACCATTGCGCCTGCGCAGGAGCGACGACACCCTGCCCGGCAGCGGCAGCGGCAGCGGCAGCGGCAGCGGCAGCGGCAGCGGAACTGACAGAAGCCTCGGCCCCGCCAGACTCAACCTGCACATTCCACAAACCAACAAGACGCCAACCCGCTCCATCCCAGCT
>NZ_JBNCKT010000298.1:0-1148 GCF_049841675.1 Micromonospora sp. DT4 | reverse complement strand
ATAGCGCTCGGGTAACACTCCGGACACCCGTGATGTTCCTACCCCACCAACCATGATCCACAAGACAGGCCCTAGCAGCGGCCAGCGCTGATACGCGTGACCGGCCTCGTCCAGACCCAACACCCGAGCGGCCACGCCGAAAGCGCGTAGCTCGTTCCGCGCCGCCACACGCTTTGCGTCGACCGCGTCGTTCGCCGTCGCGTCGACTGCGGGCTTCTTCTTCTTTCTCCTGCCTGGCGCCGCCGCGGGCGCCCCAACGTGGCCGAAGGCATAAGCGAGGTGGTAGGCGTACAGCGCCTCGCCCAGTGGATTGAACTCTGGTGTCGACGCCGGATCGGGCACCCTCACCACGGCCGCCGCCCTAGCGCCGCGTTTGTCGGTGCGCTCTGCCAGCAGACGCTTCGAGGTCAGCAGCGTCTCGTCGCCATTGGCGATATTCAGCGGCGCCGCAGCGTTGGTGGACTGGCCGCCGTTACCACGCCACTGGTAATCAGCCCCGGCGACACACGCTACGCGTGTAGACCAGCAGGTCAACCGTCCACTGCGAATTGACCACGAACGCGTACGACACACCCTGGTTGCCACCCGCGAGATGCGCGTGGCGAGCGGAGTTGAGCGCCAGGTTATCGAGGCCCTCCTCCGTGCCGGCACCAGTGTGAGCGATCTTGCCAAGGTCGGTGAAGTCCCTGGCATCGAAATCCTCCGCTGTGACAAGACTGCCGAAACGAATCTCGCCACTGAACTCCCACGTTGACCACTTGACCGGCTCCAAACGGGCACGCCGTTCGGCGGCCTGCGCGACCCGCTGCGCCTCGGCGGCAGCACGCTCGGCGCGGGTCAAATCCCACACCGAGCGGGCGCGAATCAACAATCCCTCATCAACGGGGATGTCGGACGCGACCGCCCACGCATCCACCGCACGCTCGAACGACGGCGCCGCACGCCCATCACCATCAAGATACGAACCGAACGCGTATTCCGCAGCCCTGGCAGGGTCAACCGCCGCCAACTCGGCCATGTCACGACGACTACTGAACAAATACAGCAGATCCGGCGAACCCCGCAACACCCGCGCTAGACGATCTATTCCAAGGGGGTCAGTGGTCGTATGCGGTCAGGGACCGTAGGACTGGCTGGTTGGTGTGCCA
>NZ_JBNCKT010000297.1:0-1178 GCF_049841675.1 Micromonospora sp. DT4 | reverse complement strand
CGAAATCCTCGACCTGCTCGACGTCAATCCGCTGGAATGGTGCTGACGATCGCCGACGTGCGGAATGCAGGGCTAGCGGAGTTCTACCGATCGCACGGTGGGCGGCAGGTCGTGCGGTACGCGATCCCCGACGAGTCAAAAGCTCAGCTGCGGGTGACAGCGCCGAAGGTCCTCGCATGCATGTCCAGCCAGCGCACGCTCAACCCCAACGAGGTGACCGACTGCTTTCCCCGGGAGTCAGCGGCGCCGCTCAACCGGGTCATGCTCGGCGAACCGGGCTCGGCACCACGAGCCGATCCGCACCTGCTGGACAACGGGAAAGTCGGGCTGCTGGTATTCGCCAGCGGGGACGGGACAGCATCCTCGCTCGCCGACACCCGGGCAGAAACCGACCCGCTGCTCGGCGGCAACCTGCCCGGCCTGGTGGTCGCCCCAGACAGCGCCGTGGCTCAGAAATTCGGGCTCACCGCGAACGGGACCAGCGAGGTGCTTCTTCCGGACTTCGCCCGACTGTCACCACGCGACCAGTTCCTCGTCCGGGCAACGGCCATTCGTCTCGCCCCGAGCGCGCAGATGGCCAGCGGAACCGACCCGACCGCCTACGACCGGCTGCGCTCCGTCGCCAACACCGCCAGTTTCCTCGGCGCGACCATGGCCATGTTGATCCTGCTGCTGGGCGGCATCGCCCTGGTCGTCGCGCACACGCTAACCCGGCGCACCCTCGTCGACATCGGCGCGGCACCCGGCCGAAGGTGGGGAATCGTCGCCCGGTGGACCGCCGTGCCCTTGACGACGGCGGCACTGGCCATCCCGCTGGCCATCTTCACGGCGTCCGGCGGGGGCCAGCGGGCAGAAGCATCGTACGGAAGCCTGTGGTTCCTGCCGGGCCTCCTTGGTGCCGCCGCTTCCGTGATCCTCGGGGCGGCATTTCTACGCCCACCGCCGAGAGCGGACGAATAGACGCGAGGCGGCGAAGGCCGCGGTCACCGACCGTGACGAGCGCTGTCCGGACGACGAGCGCCGACGGCGGCAGCTTAGCTTACGACTTGGTGCGCGATAGCTGAGTGACCCGCGCCGATCATGAGGGTGGCCGTGCGGGATGATCATGATTGTGACGTCAAGACCAGGCCGCACGGCCATGTCGCATCGTATCTTCACCGGTATCCCACGACGCAGAC
>NZ_JBNCKT010000296.1:0-1179 GCF_049841675.1 Micromonospora sp. DT4 | reverse complement strand
AAAGTGTGTTCCACATCGAAGCGGCGCAGATAGGACTGCCAGATCCGGTCGACTGTGGTGGTGTCCAGGCTGGTCGCGGAACACCACAGCCAGACCGGCTTCGGGTGCCGGTCGCCGGGCAGCCGGTCCACGGTCAGCCGGATCAGGGTGCCCTGCACGATCGGCAGTTGCCCCTGGTGGGCGGCCCAGCCGCCGCGGCGGTGCAACTGCTGGTGGGTGCGGTCCCATGCGTCGGCGTACGCGGCGCCGTAGCGGCTGGTCTCGGTCATGGTGGACACCGTGGTGGGCGGGTGGGTGTCCGGGCGGTCCAGGTCGATGGCGGGGCCGTGCCGGGCGGGCCGGCCTGTGCGACCGTGCTCCCGCTCGGGTACGGGCAGGTGGAACACCCGGTCCGAGCGGATCCGGGCGGCCACGATCACCGGCAAGTCGGACAGTAGCCAGGCCAGCCGGACCGGGTCGTAGCCCGCGTCGAGCACGACCAGCAGCGGCGGGTCACCCTCGGTCCATTGCCCGGCGGCACGCAGCCGGCCGAGCACCTGCCGGAGTTGGCTGGCGGTCACCTCGGTGACGTCGTCGGTCGGGCCGATCCGGACCGCGTCCAGCACGGCCGTCCACGAAGTGCGGCCCGCCTCCAGCGCGGCCACGAACGAGTACGGCCAGCCCGGGATCAACTGCGCGGCGCCTTTGCCGCGCCCGTACACATGACAGAACGATCGATCCGATGCGGTCGCCGCGTCCGGCCGCAGCCAGTTGCTCACATCCACCGCGAGCACGATCCGACCCGACGTGTCGCGCGGCACCGGCAGCCCGGCCAGTTCCCGGCGCAGCCGTTCGACGTCCACCCGGCCGGCGTTAACCGCGTCGTACAACGCCCCGTGACCACGGCGATGCTCGGCGGTCAGGGACAAACCGACCAGGCTGCTCACCGGGCCGTCGCCACACAGTTGCGCGTCACTCAACTCGAACAACGCGTCGGCCCGCCGGAGCAGGCAGTCGTACACCGCCTGCCGGAACACCGCCAGCAGACCCAACTCACCGGCCTCGTCGGCGCCGTGCACACTGATCATCCCAGCCCTTGTTCTTGATCACTGTTTCTCGCAAAAGCCATGATCAGGCAAGGGCTGCTCTGATGACCGACCGGGGTCACATCAACGAACCCGGCAGGTTAAACGACAAGCT
>NZ_JBNCKT010000295.1:0-1222 GCF_049841675.1 Micromonospora sp. DT4 | reverse complement strand
GAGCCAAACAAGCCCACTACGCCCGCCGCCTCACCCTCGAACTCCAGCCATGATCACGAAGTACGGCTGCCGTACTAAGTCCGAGCGGTTGCCCCCGCAAAGGGGCGGCTCCAGTAGACACCGCGCCCCTGACACTTTCGCGGCCCGCGAGATAAGGCCGCGAGCGAGCCTTCCGATTGATCATCAACTGATCGCCGCATGCCTCGTCTTCGTGGCTGTCGTTGACCGGCCGAGTAGGACGTCAGGTCGAGCAGAACCGGCTAGGGTGCCGGCGCCGACGAGCGGTGGCGTGCCGTACGTACCCTGGTCTGATGCTGCTCCGCACGTCCCAGCCCGCTGACTACCAGCAGATGGCGGACATCCTCTACGGCATGGGCCACGATCAGGAGGGCTGGGACTACCAGTACGCCGCCGAGGGAGGCCCTGAACCGTCCCTGCCGAGCTGGGTAGCGGTCGACGGGAACGAGGTTCTTGGCCTGGTCGAAGGCCGCTTCGACTCGACGTACGACGAGCGCATCGAGCAGCCGGACCACCCCTTGCCGCACGCGTGGATCTACCTGATTGGGGTCCGCCCCGACGCGCAGCGGAAAGGCATCGGCACAGCTCTGGTGCGCTACTTCGCCGAGCAGGCAGCCCTGGCAGGATGTTCATTCGTCGCCCTATCGCCTGATCAGAGCGATGACGATGTTCTGAAGCGAGTGGCCTTCTTCCGATCCTGTGGCCTCGCACCGCTGATCAACGGTGACCCTGAAGACGTTCACGGCGCGCCGCTTGCCGAGTTGCTAAGCCACCTGCGATAGCTAAGCGGCCAAAATTTGAGCGGAAGCTGGGCGCGAATGAGGTATCGCTCTGGCGGTGCTCAGATTCTCGGCACCCCAGCGGTCGCCGGTCGCGACGATCGCGACGGACCGGACCCCTGGGCCTGACCTCAGGTCCTTGATCCGAGCAGAATCAGTTGGGGCAACGCCTTCAGGACCACCAACGGCTCCTGACCTTGATCTCGCGTACGGGTATCTCGGAGGGGTGTAGGGGGCGTTCGACGATGGGGCGCATCGTGTGGGGTGTGATGCGGTCGCGTTCGTGCTCCTCGGCGAAGCGGGCGGCCTGTTCGTGTTCGCCGAGGGTGTCCAGGGCCTTGAGGAGGTCGGTTATTGACCCGTAAGGCAAATAGTTGATGGTCAGGAGGCGGCGTAGCGGACTTCGGGCTTGCGGAACAAGGATT
>NZ_JBNCKT010000294.1:0-1232 GCF_049841675.1 Micromonospora sp. DT4 | reverse complement strand
TTCAGCGCGGCCTGCTCGGTGGGGAAGTGCCCGCGGGCGTTGACCGCACGACGGAACCGGGCGTTGAGGCTCTCGATCGCGTTGGTGCTGCACACGATCTTGCGGATCTCGGTGTCGAACCGCAGGAACGGCACGAACTCCGACCAGGCGTTGGTCCACAGGCGCACGATCGCCGGATACTTGCGTTCCCACTTGCTGCCGAACTCGGCGAACGCGTCGAGGGCGGCCTGCTCCGACGGGGCGGTGTAGACCGGTTTGAGGTCCTTGCTGATCTGCCCCCAGTCGGCCTTGGACGCGTACGTGAACGAGTTCCGCAACAGGTGGATCAGGCACGTCTGTACCACCGCCTGGGGCCACACCTCCCCGATCGCGGCGGGGAGGCCCTTGAGGCCGTCGCAGACCACGATGCACACGTCGGCCACGCCCCGGTTCTTGAGCTCGGTGAGCACGCGGAGCCAGTACTTCGCGCCTTCGCCGCCGTCGCCGGCCCACAGCCCGAGCACGTCCTTGCCCCCGTCGGCGGTGGTCGCGAGGGCGACGTAGATGGGCCGGTTGGCGACCTGCCCGTCGCGGATCTTCACGTGGATACAGTCGATGAAGATCACCGGGTAGACGCTGTCGAGGGGCCGGTTCTGCCAGTCACCCATCGTGTCGAGGACCCGGTCGGTGATGGTGGAGATGTGGTCCTTGGACACCGCGGCCCCGTACACCTCCGCCAGATGCGCGGCGACCTCACCAGTGGTCAGGCCCTTGGCGGTCAACGAGATGACCAGGTCGTCGATACCACCGAAGCGGCGCTGCCGCTTGGCCACGACCCCCGGCGTGAACGAGCCGTCCCGGTCACGGGGCACCTCGATGTCGACCGGGCCCACCTCCGTCAACAACGTCTTGGACCGCTTGCCGTTACGGCTGTTACCGCCGTTTCGCCCTACCGGATCGTGCTTGCCGTAGCCCAGGTGCTCGTCCATCTCCGCGTCCAGGGTGGCTTCCAGGAACCGCTTGGTCAGCTGCCGCAGCAGCCCGTCGCGGCCCAGCAGGCTCAGCCCCTGCGCCCGCGCCTGTGCCGCCAACCGGGCCACCACCCGCGGGTCCAACGCCTCGGCCAGAGCCTGCGCGGTGACCTGCGGATCGGTCTGCGCCGGGCCGGCCTGGACCGGCACCACCGGCGTGTCAGCGTCCGTCATGGCCCTTGACACGATCTTCACATTCCCCATCTCGGTGTCTCCTTCGTT
>NZ_JBNCKT010000293.1:0-1270 GCF_049841675.1 Micromonospora sp. DT4 | reverse complement strand
ACCCACCCCGAACACCCCTCCCACCCCTACAACCAGCCAACAACTTCAGAAACAGCTCCACGGAAACCGAAAATATGTCAAACACACCAGGCGAATACCCTGCGACAGGAACCAGGATTGTTCACTTTTCGAGTGGACTGTGCCGGTTTCTAACTTTGAGCGAGCACGATCGTGCGATCGTGCGGGCCTGCGTGCGGGATGACGTGGATGCCCTGCCGGGGTCGGCCGAAAAAGATCACACGTGCCGGGCGGGCTTGACCAACGATCCCGAGCGGGCGTGGTGTCAGGACCCACGCCGGTGTTCAATGGCGCGTTATGGAGTGGACCGTGCCAATCGCCGTCGTGTTGGCGCTCGTGCTCGTGTTCCTGGTCGCCGGGGGGTGGCCGTCGTTCCGATGCGGATCAGCTGGCTCGCCGGGCTCGCCGTGGTCGAGCGCAAGCTGGATCTGATCATGGCGCACCTCGACATCCGCGAGGCGGAGCTCGAGGCCCCCGGAGCGATCCTGCAAGGGCTGCTCGCCGGCCGCAAGATCCAGGCCATCAAGGCGTACCGGGAGGCGACCGGTGTCGGTTTGCGGAAGGCCAAGGAGGCCGTCGAGTTGCTTGCCCGGCAGCGTGGCCTGGGATGACTGTCGGCCCCGGTATGCTGTCGCCGCTGACCCCGACCCTTGCCGCGCTGCGCCGTAGGAGCCGCTGTCCCGTAGGAGCCGCGCAACTTCAGGGGTGTTGCTGCATCACGGCGGCCGGAGGCAGCAACTTCACCGAAAGTGTGCGGATCTTGCGGCGCGGGGCGGGCTCACTCGTAGCCGACGTACATGATCAACTGGCCGTTCCGTGGTTCGGCCACCACGTAGACGGACCCGGGGTCGAGCAGTTTCGGCGGCAGGTCCTGCTGCTCGGAGAGGCCCATCTGTTCGGCCAGTTCCTCCGGGGACTGGCCGGCCGGGGGAGTCACCGTGACCTGCCACGAGCACCCGCCGGAGGCGCACGTCTCGCTCTCGTCGACCACTGTCGCCCCGGCGGGTACGGCCGGGATGCGCCACTTCGGTGGCAACGATCCCTCGTCGCCGAAGGCCCACAGCGACGCGAACCACAGGCCCCACAGGCACGCCAGCAGGCCGACCGCGCCGAACCCGGCCATGAGGAGTTGTCGCGTCAGTCGACGTGGCGGGGTCGGCGATGTCATCGGGCCAGGCTAGCCCTGCATTCCGCGCGTGGCTGATCGTGGGTGGGTTTCGGCGTGGCGGGTTCGTCACGAGCGGGGTCGGTG
>NZ_JBNCKT010000292.1:0-1284 GCF_049841675.1 Micromonospora sp. DT4 | reverse complement strand
TGAAATCCTTGTTCCGCAAGCCCGAAGTCCGCTACGCCGCCTCCTGACCATCAACTATTTGCCTTACGGGTCAATAGTTCAGGGGGCGCTTGAGGTGGTATCGGTGGACCTCGGTGCTGCCCTGGACGTTGTTGACGTCCTCGGCTGCCGAGACCAGCTCCCAGCCCTCCCGACCGGCGCGGTTGAGGTGCGCGATGGCCGTGTCGCCGTAGGCGGTGATGTCCTTGCGCGACCCGTCCGGGCCGTACCAGACGAACGAAACGGTGAAATTGCGACCCTGTCCCTGATAGCGGCGGACGAGCAGGGCGTACTCCCAGGCAACCATGCGGCCCATTATGACCGTCCACGCAGGAGCTCGTCAGTAATGAGGGCGGCGAGCCGGTCCAACCCCACGTCGATCTGCTCCGGTGTCACCGCGCTGACCGACAGCCGCAGCGCGCACACCGCCGCGGTGTCGTCGTAGAAGTGCGCCATCGGAGTCCAGAGCACGCCGTAGTCACGCGCCGAGATGTCCAGCAACTCGTCGTCGACCGCGAACGGCACGGTCACCACCACGAAGAACCCACCGGCCGGCACCGTCCAGCCCACGTCCGGCCGGCCCGCGAAGCGCCGGGCCAGGCCGGCCACCAGGTGGCGCAGGTTGCGGGCGTACGCGGCCCGCTCCCGGGTGTTCGCGGGCACCAGGCTGCATCCGTGCTCCAACAGCCGCCCACCGATCACCGCCTGCGCGAGGGGTGAGGTGTTCACGGTGACCATGCTCTTGATCATGGCAAGCTGGTCGGCGAGCGGGCCGACGCCGCCGTCCGGTCCGGCAACCCGCTGGTCGGCGACCACGTAACCGACCCGCGCCCCGGGCAGCACCGTCTTGGCGAAGGAGCCGAGGTAGACCACCCGCCGGTCGGTGTCCAGCGCCTTCAGGGTCGGCGGACGCGGCCCGTCGGCGACGGCGAACAGCCCGTACGGGTTGTCCTCCAGCAGCAGGTCCTCCTCGGCGGCCAGCGCCAGCAGCGCCTGCCGGTCGGCAACGTCGATGCTGACCCCGGACGGGTTGGCGAAGTCCGGCATCACGTAGCAGGCACGCGGCCGAAGGCCCGCCTCCCGGGCCCGACGCGCCTGCGCCCGCAGGTCGGCCAGGTCCACCCCGGACGGTCCGCCCGCGACCGGCCACACCGGCAGGTCCACCAGTCGGGCCGCGCCGGTCAGCCCGACATATTGACCCGTAACCCAAATGGTTTGTGATCGTTTGGGGTGTATGGGCGTTACGGTGCGGGACGCGCGTCGGCT
>NZ_JBNCKT010000291.1:0-1290 GCF_049841675.1 Micromonospora sp. DT4 | reverse complement strand
GTACGTATTCAGCTTGAGGTAGCCGTTTGAGGCAACCACGGCCCGGTGGTGAACAGCTGTTTGAGGACGTCGAGGGCGTCCATGCCGTGCTTGGCGGCGGTGGACAGGTAGGAACGCAGGGTGGCGAAGTTGGCCAGTCCTTGCAGGGTGCGCCAGGTCGCGGAGATCTTCTGTTGGAGCTTGACCGGGCGGAGATCACGCTCGGCCTGGTTGTTGGTGAACGGCACGACGAGGTCGACGGTGAACCGCAGGATCATGTCGCGGTGTGTGGCGAAACGTTCGACCAGTGTGCCGGCTCGTGACAGCTTGCCTTCCCGGTCGGGTGGGTTCTGTTGGCGGCCGTAGGCGACCGCTCCGGCGTAGCAGGCCCGGATGTGGCTGACCTCATCCGGGGTGAGCGCGGTACGTCCGGCGGCGACGGCCTGTTCGGTGACCTGTTTGGCCATCAGCAGGGTGCCAGCCATGACCTCGGCCCATTCCTGGCCGGCCGGGTCCTGCTCGTGCACGCCGCGTAGGTCGCGGATCAGATGTGCTCCGCACCAGGCGTGCTCGGCGTCGGTCAGATGGCGGTAGGCGGCGTAGCCGTCGCGCACGAGGGTGCCGGTGAACCCGGGCAGCACCCCACCGGCGTCCACGTCGGCTTTGGTGCGGCCCCCGACGTGGAACAACGTCAACCCGGGCGTGCAGGCCACGTGCACGTACTTGAACCCCCCGCCGACCCGCGCCGGGGTCTCATCGGCGTGCAGCACCTGCTCGGTGTGCAGCAGCGCGGCCAGGTGCGACGTGAACGGGCCCAGCCGAAGCGCCGCCTCGGCCAC
The DNA here is from genome assembly GCF_049841675.1 of Micromonospora sp. DT4. Lineage (NCBI taxonomy): Bacteria > Bacillati > Actinomycetota > Actinomycetes > Micromonosporales > Micromonosporaceae > Micromonospora > Micromonospora sp. DT4. The sequence continues at coordinate 472 of NZ_JBNCKT010000291.1, read as the reverse complement.
CACCTGATGCACGAACCCGACCGACACCCGCACCCCGAGCAGATCACCCATCATCGCGGCAGCCCGCCCATACGGCAGGAACTGCGCGGCCCGGGCATAGACGGCGGCGGCCTTGACGTTCGAGCCGTACTGCACCCGGCCGGACACGCCGTCGGGGACCAGCGGGACGGTGACCTGCCCACACCCAGCACACTCGACCGCGATCAGCTGATGCTCGGTGACCACCCGCCGTGGCACGGGCAGTTCGACCACCTGCCGCCGCTGCCGCCCATATACGCGGCCATCGGACAGGTCAGCGCCACAGGCAGGACCGGCACACCGATCCGGCCGATGCTCCACCACCTCATCCGGGTCCGCGACCAGGCCCAACGTCGACCCCGACGCCCCCGGCTGCTTACCCCGCCGCCGGCCACTGCCCTTACCCTTGCCCAACACCGGGCCCGGCCGGGCAAGCCCGTCCGACGACGGAGGT
>NZ_JBNCKT010000290.1:0-1298 GCF_049841675.1 Micromonospora sp. DT4 | reverse complement strand
GGTCCGTCGGTGATCATGTATTTGCGAAGACCATGATCGAGAACAGGACCGCACCCGCTGATGTCATCATTACTGACCGAGATCGTGCTGCCGCAGCGCCCCCCGGACATGCCGTGCCCGGCCACGGTCACCGATGGTGACCGTCGGAGCCTGTTCATCGCGTTGGAAGCGGTAAACGACCCGCGCGATCCGCGCGGCCGACGGTATCCACTGGTCAGCATCCTGGCGGCAGCGGTATGCGCGGTGATGGCCGGGGCGTGCACGTTCGCTGCGGTCTGCGACTGGGTGCGTTTCCAGGACCGTACGGTCTGGCAGCGGCTCGGGTTCACCGGCCGGGTGCCCGCCGCGACGACGGTGTGGCGGTTGTTGATCCGGCTCGACGCCGAAGTGTTGTCGCAGGTCCTTGCTCGCTGGCTGCGGGCGAGGGCGTCGCCGGTCGTGGTCGCCGGGCGCAGGTGGCACCTGGTGATCGCCGTCGATGGGAAGGTCGCGCGGGGTGCCCGACTGGCCGACGGCCGGCAGGTCCACCTGCTGTCGGCGTACGACACCAGCACCGGGATCGTGCTCGCCCAAGTGCAGATCGCTGCGAAGTCCAACGAAATCCCCGCGTTCACTCCGCTGTTCAAGCTGGTCGCGGCCGTGTTGGGGTCATTGAAGGACGTTCTGGTCGTCGCGGACGCGCTGCACGCCCAGATCGGGCACGCCGAGTTGCTCGCCGCTGCCGGCGGGCATCTGATGGTCGCGGTCAAGGGTAACCAGCCCACCCTGTTCGCCCAGCTCAAGGGTCTGCCGTGGGCCGAGGTCCCGGTCGGGGTCCAGACCCGCGAGACCGGCCACGGCCGTAGGGAGACCCGCACGGTCAAGGCGCTGACCGTCAAGACTCCGGGAGGGCTGGGTTTTCCCCACGCACAGCAGGCCGTCCGGATCACCCGCACCCGCACGATCAAGGGCAAGACCACCCGTGAAGCCGCCTACCTGACCAACTCACTACCCGCCGGCCAAGCCCAACCCGCCGATCTCGGCACGTGGGCGCGTTCCGAGTAGCATATCGATAACCGCCTACATTACGTACGAGATGTCACGCTCCGTGAAGACGCCCACCGGGCCAGGACCGGCAACGGCCCCGCCGTGTTCGCCACCCTCCGTAACACCTCGATCGGATATCACCGCATCAACGGCGCCACCAACATCGCCGAAGCCACCCGAGAGGCCAGCCACCGCCCCCACGACCTCATCACCGCCGTGACCACCGAAATACCGACCGCGACCAGGGTCAACACCACTACGCAATAGCCCTG
>NZ_JBNCKT010000289.1:0-1316 GCF_049841675.1 Micromonospora sp. DT4 | reverse complement strand
GCAAGGGCCGACGACCCACAGCCAGATTGGCGACCTTCTGTGTTGTGGCGGACACCGACCGCGACTCCCCACCGGCCGCCTCCATGGGGTGCACAAGAAAGGTCTTGTCGTCCCGATACTCCGTCTGCAGCCCACGGGCGTTCAGAGCCTGAGCGATCATCCCCTGCGGATCCACAAGCCCCTGGCGGATGAGAGTACTCATCCGCGCGCCGAGATCAATGACGTCCCCCGTTTCCGGGAGCGTGACCGGGGGGTCGGATACAGGGGGGATCTTTCCCGCCCTTGTGGAGTCGCCTTCGCACCAGAGGTCATAAGCGGCGAACGTCGCCTTGTCCCTCTCTGCCTTCTCGGCAACAGTGACAAGCACGCTCTTGTCTCGGGGGATTCGAATCTTGTTGCGGTTGACCTCCGGCCGGAAACCGCTCTCGTTCAGAACATCGAAGAGTCCCTGATGAAACAAAAATCCCGCTTTCCGCAAATCCTGAAATACTTTCCCGACGCGGTGAACCTTCCCCCCGGCATCCTCCACCTCTTTTGCTACGGCGGGAATTTTGCCCGAGTTCTCGCCATCTGGCCCCACCCAAAGCTGAATCCCCGCGATCCGCTCCTGATTGTCCTCTTCCTTCTTGGCCGTTGGTGGCCGGGGCTTCGGTGGCGGCTCCCCGGGCACCCTCAAGCCATCAAATCTCGATGTGTCGCCCTCATTCCGGTAGATGACCTCGAGGCGGCCTTTTCCTTTCAGCATCGTGGCCATCTCACCGTCTGGGTCGGCATGCCCCCTGCTCTTGAGCTTGGACATAAACTGGCCGAGCTGGAACTGCTTGTCTGGCTTATTCGGATTGGGTCGCTCCAGCGTGGTGTCCGGCATCTTCCCGATGTTATGGGGTATACCGTTTGCGTCTTTCTCGTCGAGCCAGGCGTCATAGACGGCGATGAAGTCTCTCATGTTCTCGTCGCTCATTTTCTTAAACCCGACGATATGCATATGTCCGTCACCGTCGTATGCGACCTCGAATCCGGCGTCCGTCAGGGCTTGGGCAAGCTTGGCATTGTCGGAAAACACCCCAACTTGTGTCAGGTTATGGAGAATTCTTCCGACGGGGTATGCCTCTCCTTCGACATCCACAGAATCGTCCCGAGGGGGGATTGTGTTCCGACGGTTGGGGAGGTCTTTCTGCACCCACGTGGTGATGGCGGCGACACGATCGTCCACGGTGTAGTGGTGGCGTGGCTTGCGATCTTTGTTGGGGTATGGCTTCTGGCGTTGTTTTTGGCGTGATGTTCGGGTTGGTCCGCTGGTGGACGGGGCCGCCGTG
>NZ_JBNCKT010000288.1:0-1326 GCF_049841675.1 Micromonospora sp. DT4 | reverse complement strand
CTATTTGTCGAGGACCTTCCATCGACGTGTCTCGGCGTGACGTTCCGCCCCCACCCAGTTACCCGACAGTCTCTGACAGTGGCCCAGTTCGCCGCCCTGCGGACGCACCTGCCGGTCTGAGGACTCAGTCGGCCCTGTGCAAGGCTGCTACCCGTCGTCGCCAACTTCGGGGGAGGCCCGGTGTTCGTCCTGCCGCTGAACGAGGACGTCGAGCTGCGTCCGCTGGAGCCGTGGCGGGCCGAGGAGTTCCTCGCCCACCTGGACCGGGCGCGTGATCACATTCGCCCCTGGGTGTCGCCGTCCTTCGTCGCCACCGACCTGCCGTCGGCCCGCGCCGTCCTGCAGCGCTACGCCGACCGCTGGGCCACCGACGCCGGCGGCATCTGGGGCCTGTGGTGGCGCGGCACCCTGGTCGGCGGGGTCATGTTCGTGTCGTTCGACGTCACGCTGGGCGTCTGCGAGGTCGGCTGCTGGCTGGAACCGGACGCGCAGGGGCGGGGAATGATGGCCACAGCCATCCGCCGGATCGTCGACTGGGCGGTCCGCGAGCGCGGTATCCAGCGGGTCGAGTGGCGCACCAACGCCGCCAACACCCGCAGCATCGCACTGGCCCGCAGGCTCGGCCTGCGCCACGACGGCACCCTGCGCCAGCTCTACCCGGGCCCGCGCGGCCGCATCGACCTGGAAGTCTGGTCGGTGCTGGCCGACGAGTGGCTGGCCGCGCCCGCGCCGTCGCCACCCACCGTCCACTGACGACGGCGGAATTCTGTCGTACCCGGGCGGCAGCATGCATCCATGGCCGTCCCCGCGCTCACCCCGCATTCCGACCCGCCGCGTTCCGTGCCGCTGCGTGAGGCGCGCACCCGGTTCAGCCAGCTCGTCGCGTTGGCCGAGCTGACCGACGCGGTCACCGTCGTCACCCGCGACGGCGATCCCCGCCCGGTCGCCGCGATTGTTCCCGCCGCCGCGGCCCGCAGTGGCGCCCAGGCCCGCGCCGACGCCGACCGGCTCGCCGCGGTCACCGCGGGTTGGGCCCGCCGTCTCGACGAGCAGCACCGTCGCAGCAGCCAGCGGCACGCCGCCGAGCTGGGCGCGGTCCGCGCGGCGCTGGCCGAGGTGTGGGCCGAGCTGGACCGCCGCGTCGTCCCGGGCAGCGATCCAACCCTGGCGCGGCTGCGCGCCGCACACGCCGACCTGCTCGCCGACTGACCGTCGCGCGCCGCAGGCTGACACCGGCGCGAGCACCCCCTTAGGCCGTGTCTTGTGGATCAGGTTTCGCGGGCGAGGTCGCGGAGCCAGATCTTGATGGTGGCGATGTCGATGGTG
>NZ_JBNCKT010000287.1:0-1329 GCF_049841675.1 Micromonospora sp. DT4 | reverse complement strand
CATAGCGCTCGGGTAACACTCCGGACACCCGTGATGTTCCTACCCCACCAACCATGATCCACAAGACAGGCCCTAGGACCAGCGCATATCCTCCAGGTCGCAGTCGATCGACTACACGACCTCGCCGCCTTCACCGAGAGCCGGGCTGATCAGGGACAGGAGAACATTCGCAGTCACGTCAGGCTCTACCAACGCGACGCGAGTTGGATCACCGCGCATGCCGATGACCTGGGCCGGGGCATCGCCTGAATCAGCAGACCACGACGACGGAGGGGTCATGGCCTTACGGTTCGAGCATCGTCCGGCCGAAACGTGCTGCTCAGCGTCAACGTCTTCGTGAGCCCTCGACGGCGTCATGCAGGGGCCGGGTGCCCCGGACGAGGACCGCTCGGACGGCTTCGAACGGGGCGGATGGCTCGTCCCGCACATGTCCGTGCACACCAACGAGGTCGTCGAGGGCTGGTTCCGTGCGGCCGACGCCTTCCTCTTCGGCCGCACGAGCTACGGCCTGCTCGGCGGGTACTGGCCGAAGGTCACCGCGCCCGACGACCTGATCGCCACCAAGCTGAACACCCTGCCGAAGTACGTCGTCAGCGAAACGCTGACGGACGAGGAGGCCGACTGGAACTCGACGACGGTGTTGCGCACCGGCATCGTCGACGCGGTGCGTCGGCTCAAGGAACGCCCGGGCGGGGAACTCCAGGTGTACGGCAGTTGGCAGCTCGTGCAAACGTTGCACGAGGCCGGACTCGTCGACCGCTACCGGCTGCTGCAGTATCCGGTCGTCGTCGGAAGCGGAAAGCGCCTCTTCCCGGACGGGTCGACGCCCGCGACGTTCGCGGCGTCCGAGGACAGCGTGCGCGTGCTGCCGGCCCTTGAGGACCAACGCTCGGAAAAGTCCCGTTAGGCATGATCAGGTCTAGTGACGTGGAAGGGTACCGCGTACGGTGATCGGTTGTGTCGTCATCGGTGAGCTTCTTGTCGCAGGCGGAGATGGACGGGTTCGGCAGGTACGCCGAGACGCCGCTGGACCGGGAGACGCTGGAGCGGTTCTTCTTCCTTGATGACGCGGATCGTGACCTGGTCGCGGAGCATCGTGGGACGCACTCACGGTTGGGTTCGCCTTACAGTTGGTGACGGTTCGTCACGTGGGCCGGTTCTTGGCGGACCCGTTGGACGTGCCGACGTCGGTGGTGGACTACCTGGCGGTGCAGCTGCAGATCGACGATCCGTCATCTGTGAAGCGGTACTTGGCCCCGCGCTTGGGTAGCTGTCCCAGCCCGCCAAATATCTGATCTTGGTTGAGGGTGCTACAGGCGGTTCGGCCCC
>NZ_JBNCKT010000286.1:0-1332 GCF_049841675.1 Micromonospora sp. DT4 | reverse complement strand
GAAATCCTCGACCTGCTCGACGTCAATCCGCTGGAATGGTGCTGACGATCGCCGACGTGCGGAATGCAGGGCTAGCGAGGCGCTGTGGAGATCCAGTGGATGTCAGCCCGTGAAGGGCTCGGGGTCGAGCCGGCCCCAGGCCACGAAGGCGGCCAGGGCGAGGTACACGGCGTTCACCGCGACGAACCTCGCCTCCTGGTAACGCAGGTGCGTGATCATCGCGCCGACCATCAGCAGGATCCAGCAGGTGGCGGTTACCGGCACCAGGACCGGCGCGATGTCCAGCACGGCGGGCAGGATCAGGCCGGCGGCGGCCAGGAGTTCGAGCACCCCCAGGGTCTTGACGAAGCCGTCGCTGGCGTCCCCGGTCCACCCGCCGCCGCGGTGCGAGGCCAGCTTCTTGCGGGGTACGAACGTCTTGGTGATGCCGCCGGCCAGCGCCACTGCGGCCAGCAGTCCGGCCGCGATCCACAGCGCGAAGTTCATGGACGTTCCCTCCGATTGGGGTCGACCAGGAGAACCGCCGGCGCGGTGGCTGTGACTCACCGCGGTGGGTGCTGTGCTGCACAGGCCCGTGGTGTCACAGGTGACCGTCGACCGGTGTCGGGTGGTGGTGAACCAACGTCGAGGACAGGAGTCGCGCATGGATCCCGCCGTGGACGCGTTCGTCACGCACCGGGACCTGCTCTTCACCGTGGCGTACGAGATGCTCGGCCCGACGGACTGCTCGACATCCTGGCGCCCGACACCGTCCTGACGGTGCGCGTCGACGACGGTCTCGTCACCGGCCTCAACGCTGTCCGTAATCCCGAGAAGCTGTCGCACATGCGGCAGGCGACGGCGCTGCGCCGCTGAACGGCGGAGCAGGCCAGATGATCAGTCACCAATCTGTCACGAGGTGGGCGCGGACAGTACGGCTCGTTACGCTCGGTCGGTGTCCGTACCTGCCGAGGAGGCCACCGAACACGAGCGCCGCGTGCTCGTCGTCACCGCCGCCCGCGAGCTGGCCGAGGCCGAGGGCTGGGTGGGTCTGAGTGTCCGTCGGGTCGCCGAACGGGCCACCATGGACGTCGGCGACCTCTACCGGCACTTCGCCGACCAGGAGGCGCTGCTGGCCGCCGTCGCGGTGCACGGCTTCGCCGACCTGGCCGCCGCGCTGACTGCGGCCCACGCCGACAACCCCTGCCCCAAACGGGCGTGGGCGGTGATGGCGGGCGCCTACCTCGACTTCGCGTACGCCAATCCGGCTGTCTACGAGACTGTCGGGTAACTGGACGGCTACGCAGTGAGAAGTCGTTCGGCGTTGATGCGTCGGGCGGCTTCGCGCTCGGT
>NZ_JBNCKT010000285.1:0-1333 GCF_049841675.1 Micromonospora sp. DT4 | reverse complement strand
AGGGCCCGTGCGAGATTTACTTGGTCGATTTCAGGTTGGATGTCTTGTTCAGTGGGATTTCCGGGGTCGGTCCAGGGTGGATCGTGTAGTTCCACTCGCCGTGGAACTGGTGGCGGGTAAGGGGAACCGCCTTGATCTGCTTGTCGCTGACCTTCATGCCGGTGGGGTAGGTGCCCGGGTCGAGGACTGCCTCGACGGTGAGCCCGGTCTCGGTGGTGGTGGCCGCGATGGTCTCGACGATGACCTGATAGTCGGTCAACGGCCGGCCCCGCCAGTTGATGGAGATGAACGAGAAGAGCCGGTGCTCTACCTTGTTCCACTTGCTCGTGCCGGGCGGGAAATGGCAGACCGTGATGTCCAGGCCGGTCTCGGCTGCCAGCTTGCCCAACTCGACCTTGAACGCCCGCAGCCGGTAGCCGTTGGAGCCACCCCCGTCGGCGGTGAGCATCAGCCGCCGTGCGTTCGGGTAGCGGGTGCGACCCACCCGCTGCCACCAGGTGCGCAGCGCGTTGACGGCGAAGGGCGCGGTGTCGTGGTCGACACCCACCGACACGAACCCGGAGTCGGCGCCGATGTCGTAGACGCCGTACGGGATCGCTTTGGGCACCCCGGCCGGGAAGTCGTGTCCGTTGACCTGCACCGGCTGCCCCTTCGGCTGCCACTCCCGACCCCGGTTGGCGTACTCGCCGACCAGTTCCTTCTTCTTCGCGTCCATCGACACCACCGGATCGCCGGCCGCGAGGAACTCCTGCGCGGTGGCGTTGATGTGGCAGAACTGGGCGTCGCGGTCCGGGTGCTGGGCGCCCTCCTTGGTCTTGAACGTCGCCTGCAACCGGTAGCCCGCCTGCTTGAGTAACCGGGCAACGGTCGTCCTGCTCACCGTGAACCCCTTGGCGTACAGGCCCTTCACCAACTGGGACAGCGACTTCGTCGTCCACTTCAACGGCGATTGCGGATCGCCACGCGTGCCCGGCCCGACCAGATCGTCCAACGCCGCCTCGATACCCGGCTGGACCTCCTCGATCGCCGGACGACCCGCCCCCGGCGCCCGAACCCGCCCATCCGGACGCACACCAGCCCGGATCTCGGCCACCCCCGCCTGCACCGTCGTGCGTGACGCACCCGACAGCCGGGCCACCAACCCGATCCCACCCCAGCCGATCGCCTCGGCCTCGCAGCCCAGGTACAACCGCCACTGCCTCTCATCCAGATGCGGTCGTATCGTTACGAACTTCTCCGCCAACGCCTCTTCAGCGATCACACCCGAACCAACGACTCACCGGGTCACCGGGTCACAGTGGAACTACAACCATGTAATTCACGGACGGCCCCT
>NZ_JBNCKT010000284.1:0-1395 GCF_049841675.1 Micromonospora sp. DT4 | reverse complement strand
CCCGCTTCCGCTTCCCGCACGACACCCGGCGGCAGGATGACCGACTCCCTCACCACCGCCACACCAGAGCCTGACGCACCCTCCCACGGCAAGGGCCGAAGACCCACAGCCAGATTGGCGACCTTCTGCGTCGCGGCGGACACCGACCGCAACTCCCCACCGGCCACCTCCTTCGGGCGCACAAGAAAGGTCTTGCCGTCCCGATACTCCGTCTGCAGCCCACGGTCGTTCAGAGCCTGAGCGATCATCCCCTGCGGATCCACAAGCCCCTGGTAGATGAGACCACCCATCCGCACGCCGAGATCAATGACGTCCCCCGTTTCCGGGAGCGTGACCGGGGGGTCGGATGCAGGGGGGATCTTTCCCGCCCTTGTGGAGTCGCCTTCGCACCAGAGGTCATAAGCGGCGAACGTATCCTCGTCCCTCTCTGCCTTCTCGGCAACAGTGACAAGCATGCTCTTGTCTCGGGGGATTAGAATCTTGCTGCCGATGACCTTCGGTTGGAAGCCGCCATCTTTCAGAACATCGAAGAGCTCCTGATGAAACGAAAATCCCATTTGCCGCAAACCCTTAAATGTTTTCCCGACGGGGTGAACCTTCCCCCCGGCATCATCCTCCACCTCTTCTGCTATGGCGGGAATTTTGCCCGAGTTCTTGCGATCTGGCCCCACCCAAAGCCGAATCCCCGCGATCCGCTCCTGATTGTCCTCTTCCTTCTTGGCCGTTGGCGGCCGGGGCTTCGGTGGCCGCTCCCCGGGCACCCTCAAACCATCAAATTTCGATGTGTCGCCCTCATTCCGGTAGATGACCTCGAGGCGGCCTTTTCCTTTTAGCATCTCGGCCATCTCACCGTCCGGGTCGGCATGCCCGTTCTGCTTGAGATTGGCCATAAACCGGCCGAGCTGGAACTGCTCGCCTGGCCTATTCGGATTGGGTCGCTTCAGCGTTTGTTTCGGCATCTTCCCGATGTTATGGGGTATACCGTTTGCGTCTTCCTCGTCGAGCCAGGCGTCATAGACGGCGAAGAAGTCTCTCACGTTCTCGTCGCTCATTTTCCGAAACCCGACGATATGCATATGTCCGTCACCGTCGTGTTTGACCTTGAATCCGGCGTCCTCCAGGGCTTGGGTAAGCTTGGCATCGTCGGAGATCACCCCAACTAGTGTCAGGTTATGGAGAATCTTTCCGATGGGATATGCCTCTCCTCCGACATTCACAGAATCGTCCCGAGAGGGGATTGTGTTCCGACGGTTGGGGAGGTCTTTCTGCACCCACGTGGTGATGGCGGCGACACGCTCGTCCACGGTGTAGTGGTGGCCTGAGACGAAACTCGGTTCCTTGACCACGTGTGCGGCAGCGTCCCGGCGGAGCCGGGACATGTGGTTGACGGGCATG
>NZ_JBNCKT010000283.1:0-1409 GCF_049841675.1 Micromonospora sp. DT4 | reverse complement strand
GTGGTGAGGTCCGGTGGGAGCCAGGGGCCGGTGGTGAACAGGGCGGTGAGGACGTCGAGGAGGTCTTCGCCGTGTTTGCTGGCGGTGGACAGGTATGACCGTAGGGTCGCGAAGTCGGCGAGTCCTTGCAGGGACCGCCAGGTCGCGCTGATCTTCAATTGCAGCTTCGTGGGTCGTAGGTCTCGTTCGCTTTGATTGTTCGAGAACCAGATCGCGGTGTCGGTGGTGAACCGTAGGATGTCCTCGGCGTCGCGGGTGAACCGCCTGACTAGCTTCGCGGCCTTCGATCCTGGATGCTTCGCGTTGGCCTCGCGCCCAGAGGCCAGGGCCCCGGCGTAGGCCGAGCGGATGAACCTGGCCTGTGCCTCATCCAGGGTGCGGTGTCCGGCCGCGGCGGCGTCGGTCATCATCTGTTTGGCGATCAGCAGGGTGTTCGCCATCGCCTCGGCCCACTGCTGGGCGGCGGGGTCCGCCTCGTGGACACTTTTGAGCGCGCGCAGCAGATGCGCGCCGCATTCGGCGTGGGCGGCGGTGGTGATGTGGTCGTAGCCGGCGTAGCCGTCCCGCACCAGGACCCCGGCGAAGCCGGACAGGACACCGCCGGCGTCGATGTCGGTCTTGGACCGGGACCCGGCGTGCAACAGGGTCAGCATGTCGGTGCAGGCCACGTGGACGTATTTCCATCCGCCGTCGACCCAGGCGGGGGTCTCGTCAGCGCCGATCACGGCCTGGGCGCGCAGCAGGATCCGTACCCGGTCGATGAACGGGCCCAACCGGTCGACGGCCTCACGCACCGCAGCGAGGACCGTTGCCGGGGCGACGCGCATCCCGCACAACACGTCCAGGGCGTGCGTGGCCCGGACGAACGGCAGGTACTGCGCCCCGCGTAGATACACCATCCTGGCTTTCGCGGCGGGTCCGTACTGGAGCCTGCCGGTCACCCCGTCCGGCGCCTGCCCGCAGGTGACCTCCCCGCATCCGGGACACAGCAGCGACTCCACCACATATTCCGTGACGTGCGGCTCGACCGGCGGCGGCATATCGATCACCTGCCGGCGCTGCCGGGCGAACACGCTCGCCCCGGCCAAGTCCCCCGCACATCTGCCGCAGTTGTCCGGCCGGCACTCGATCTTCTCGTCCGGGTCGTCGACGAGCATCTTCGTCGCCCCCGGCGCCCCGCGAGGCTTGCCACGCTTACCCGAACCCGGCGTGGACCGTCTCGTGCGGTCAAGCCCGTCCGACGACGGCGGTTTCGAACTGTTCGACGAGTCCATGCCCAACCGGTCACGCAACCGCGCGATCTCAGCCCGCAACCCGGTGACCTCAGCCGTCAACGCGGCGATCACCGCGGCCTGTTCCGTGACCAGCGCGACCAAGTCGTCATACGACGGACGCTGCGGACCAGAACC
>NZ_JBNCKT010000282.1:0-1412 GCF_049841675.1 Micromonospora sp. DT4 | reverse complement strand
AAGCCGCCGCGCATCACGTACCGCAACACCCATACACGGACAACGATCACGGCACCTTTGGGTTACTGGTCAATAAAGCCGTCGAGGCCAGCAACGGACCCACAGTCGAACGTGAAACTAACGATCGCGCGGGGGCGCTGTCCGGCGGACGGCGCCCAGTCGACTACGAGCAGAGCGCCCACCGTCAACGTGACGCCCAACTCCTCCCATACCTCGCGGGCGCAGGCATCATGCGGGTACTCGCCCTCGTCCACGTAGCCGCCCGGGAAGGCCCAGTGGTCGCGGTACGTGGGCTTGACGAGCAGGACGTTGCCCGCCGGATCGGTAATGAGAGCCGCAGCGGCAGCGTAGAAGGAAGCCAGGTTGGCGTACCAGGTGGCGGGCTCCGTCCAGGTCACCTCGTTGACGCTAGCGGACATGCCTAGGTGTGCTCTCGCTCTACGTGGCTGCGGGCGCGGCCGTAAGGGCACGCAGGACATCGTTGACCTGGGGCGATGACTGGTACGGGCGGAGATTGGTAGTGAGTTCGCGGAGGCGCTGACAAACGCGCACCGACTGGACTCCCGCAACGTCTTGCACCAGCGATCGGCTCCACTCACAGGCCGCATCGGTGTCACCAGCCCGGGCTTGAGTCATCGCGATGAGAGCCGTGTGCAGGGCACGGGTTCGGGTGTTCTGGCTGCCGAGGGTAAGCGCGTCGGGCGCATGTTGTAGGGCCTGCGGATAAAGGTGCAGGTCGCCTAGGCATCTCAGCGCGGCCCCGGCCAGGTGAGCCGGGCTGAAGTAGCCGACCCAGCGTGGACCAGGCTCTGTTCCCGCCCGGCCGAGAGAGCGCTCAGCCTTGCTGAGGGCAAGTTGGCAGGCACGCCGCTCGCCTGCCTGTCCGTAGGCCGTAGCGGCGGTCGCCTGTAGCCGCGCGAGGACAGCGGCAGGTGCACGGCCAGCCCCGTCGATGGCGGCTTCCGCGAGCCGAGCAGCCTCCCGAGCATGGCCCAGAAATACTGCCTGCGTCGCAAGGTTCGCCAGCAGGTGAGCGCCGTAGAGGCGGTCGTTGCCGGCCTTTGCAAGCCGCAGACCGAGGGTCACGTGATGTTGCGCCATGGCGTGTTCGCCCGCGTCGTACGACATGAAGGCGAGTTGGCCGGCGAGCACCGCCGCTGCACGCAGGAGTTCGCGCCCCACTGCGTCGGTATAGGTGCCGCGCAACATCGGCCCGACCTGCCGTACAAGCAGGTCTGCCATGACTGCGCGAGTATGCGGAGAGCCACTGCCGTGACGTCGGTCCAGGTCGGTGAAGTGGTCCGCCAGTGCGTACAGCGATTGAACGTCGGTGGAGGTTATTGACCAGTAACCCAAAGGTGCCGTGATCGTTGTCCGTGTATGGGTGTTGCGGTACGTGATGCGCGGCGGCT
>NZ_JBNCKT010000281.1:0-1418 GCF_049841675.1 Micromonospora sp. DT4 | reverse complement strand
ACGGCGACGGACAAACAGTGCGCACCTCTGCAAGATCAGCTGTACCTAGCTCTGCACTCCAGGCCGTACCCCGACACGCTCTCCCCCGCCGACGAGGCTGTCGCCGAGCCGGACCTGCCCGACGAGCTACCGCCGGGAGCGCCCCAGGTCTTCCACATACCCGAGCAGCAGCGCGGCTGGTTCACCCAGATCCTGACCCGCGCCGTGGCGGCCACCGCACTGCTCTTCGCCGGGAACAGCGAAGCCGCCAGCGGCTACGCCACGCCGCGCCAGCGCGGAACGGAGGATCCGGCATTCCAGCCGGGGCTGTTCACCCTGGACCCGGCATGGGCGACGAGCAGCGCGGCGACATTCGAGCTACCCAACGGGATCGTCGCGGAGGGCACCCGGCACCGCGCACCCCTGGGTCGAGGCAGGGCTCTGGAGGTGTTCCGAGGCGTGGAGAGCCACCTCTACCGCGAGCTGGCCGAGGGCCGGGTCGGCACCTACCTGAGGGATGCACCGACCTTCTTCGGCAGGCGAGCGTCGTTGCCCAGCGACGGCAGCGTGTACTCGTTCGGCCGGGATGGCACCGTACTGGTCGTGCGGGTCCTCGACGGCGGAGTATGAAGCGGTCGTCCAGCGCTCAACGTGGCGTCGGTTTCATCCTCACCGCACAACTGGCGGTGGCGGTCTCCATCGGCGTCCGGCCGGGCAGGGACGTGCCCTGGCTGAGGGTCGGGCTGGCCATCCTTGGCATCCTGCACACCTGCGGCCTGGCCCGGATCCGCCACGAACTCTAATCCTCGCTTCACGCCATTCCACTCCGAGAGTACGCCGGTTAACCGTGCGTGGGAATTGCGCCTTCATAGCTCCTGTCGGGGCGTCTTGTATGGTCCGAGGCGTAATCGGTCTGCGTCGCAGCACCCTATCGAATTGATTCTCGGTGGCAACGACCGTGCGTTTCACCGATGGCGTCCGGATGTAACAAACGCAACGTGGAGAGGGCGGGAAGCAACGGCGGCGATTGCGTGGAGGTCGCCGACAACCTGCCCGGCCTCGTCGCGGTACGGGACAGCAAGGACCCGGCGGGGCCCGCTCTCACCTTCTCCCCCGCCGCCTGGACCAGCTTCGTCCAGCTCACCAAGTCCGAGCACTGAGCTGCACGATGGACGGGAGCGCGTCTGGCGGACGCGCTCCCGTCACACAGGCTGTCAGGAGGTCGCGTCCCCCGACAGCGGCCTCCCGAGAGTCCTCGGTGGTGGTTTCCGGGCCGCTTCGCGCTGCCTCCAGCGCGCGGCGTGTCTCCGTCAGCAGATCGTCCATGGAAGACAGTTCGCGTTCGCTCACCACAACACGGGAAGATATTGACCCGTAACCCAAATGGTTTGTGATCGTTTGGGGTGTATGGGCGTTACGGTGCGGGACGCGCGTCGGCT
>NZ_JBNCKT010000280.1:0-1423 GCF_049841675.1 Micromonospora sp. DT4 | reverse complement strand
CCTGCACATTCCACAAACCAACAAGACGCCAACCCTCTCCATGCCCGACGGGTTTTATCTCCCACGAACCCTTCGGAAATACTCCCGTTCTCTCTAATGCATCCCGTACGACTCGGATGGCAACACTGGGCGCTGAGGAGCCCTCGTGCACACTGTTGATCTCGGCGTGCGTCACGATTCCGTCGGCCGTGGCGCGCTTGTCGATAAGAAGTCGAAGTATTGAGGCGGCCTTGTTTCCGAGTTCGCACACCTCTCCGCCGCCGCTTTTTAGTTCACGCCCGGCAAGAGACCATTGCGCCTGCGCAGGGGCTACGACATCTTGCCCGGCAGCGGCAGCGGCAGCGGCAGCGGCAAAAGCCAGTTCGCCGGCGCTGTGCTGGGTGGAGGTCGACGCGTACGGCTGATCGGATGCCGATTCGGTGCGGAGCGGCGGCGGGACACTGCGCTGCACGTCGCCGGGCAGAGCCGGCCCCGACAGTGGCAGGGCCAGCATGTCCGACTCAAAGTCGTCGCGGACGAGATACTGGCTGGCGCCAGAGCCCCAGACGCCGTCGTCAAGGCCGAGTTGGGGTATATCGGAGGTCTGCATGAGGGCATCAGGGCCGTCCGGTGGATACATGACCGAACCGGCACCTATCGCCGCCGGCATCCCCTCAGCCGTTGGCAACCAATTTCCCCACAAGCCGCCACCGGCCAGCCCAACATCCGACCCTATCTCATCATTGAAACCGTAATCCCCGACGGCATCGACATCCATCGCACCCGAGAAGCCTAGTGGCGCGTTCGCCCGCACAGGAGCATCGACATCCCGCCCAACAACAGCAGCGGCAGCGGCAGCGGCAGCGGCAGCGGCAGCGGCAAAAGCCAGTTCGCCGGCGCCGTGCTGGGTGGAGGTCGACGCGTACGGCTGATCGGATGCTGGGAGCAGCGGCTGGACACTGCGCTGCACGTCGCCGGGCAGAGCCGGCCCCGACAGTGGCAGGGCCAGCATGTCCGACTCGGCCCCGCCAGACTCAACCTGCACATTCTCCAAACCAACAAGACGCCAACCTCCTTCACGCCCGTCGAATTCTATCTCCCACGAACCATTCGGAAATACTCCCGTTCCTTCTAATGCCTCCCGTACCAAATAGATAGCCTGACGGGCCCGCATGGTGCCCTTGTACGCACTCTCGATATCGGCGTGCGTAACGAATTCTTCGCCCGTGCCGCGCCTACCGATAAGAAGTCGAAGTACTGAGGCGGCCGTGTCTTTGAGTTGGCGCACCTCTCCGCCGCCGCCTTTTAGTTTACGCCCGTCAAGAGACCATTGCGCCTGCGCAGGAGCGACGACACCCTGCCCGACAGCAGCGGCAGCGGCAGCGGCAGCGGCAGCGGCAGCGGCAGCGGCAGCGGCAGCGGCAGCGGCAGCGGCAGCGGCAGC
>NZ_JBNCKT010000279.1:0-1427 GCF_049841675.1 Micromonospora sp. DT4 | reverse complement strand
TCGACATCGCCACCATCAAGATCTGGCTCCGCGACCTCGCCCGCGAAACCTGATCCACAAGACACGGCCTAGCTCGCCGGCCCGCCGGCAGGCCGGCAGCGCCGGCAGGCGGCAGGCCGGCAGGCCGGCAGGCGGTAGGCCGGCAGGCGGTAGGCCGGCAGGCGGCAGCCGTTTCACGTGGTCAGCGGCTTGGGTCCCAGGGTTGCTACTGGAATCCTGTCGAGCTGCCCCATATCTGGGGCGCAACCAACCACGCCAACGACTGGCACGAACACCCGACCCACGCCAACGGCTGGCACGAACACCCGACCCACGCCAACGGCTGGCACAGACACCCGACCCACGCCAACCGCGCGCCCCATATCTGGGGCAGCTCGACAGGAGGCGGACAGACCTGGTAGTCCTCCCTGGCCGAGTCGCCGGCCCCGGCCCCGGCCCACAGGCCACCGCCCACCAGTCACAGGCCGTCTGTCGCGCACCGCCCAAAGGGCCGCCGCCCACAAGCCACAAGCCCGCCGCCCACAAGCCCGCCGCCCACAAGCCGCCGCCCACAAGCCGCCGCCCACAAGCCCGCCGCCCACAGGCCACAAGGCCAGCGGAGGCGGCGGGCTCTGGTCAGCCGTCGACGAGGCGGCCGTCGCGGAGGACGAGTACCCGGTCGGCGAGGTCGATCAGGGCCGGGTCGTGCGTGGCGACCAGGGCCGTCATCCCTCGGGCGTGCACCACCGCACGCAGCAGGTCCATGATGGACCGTCCGGTCTCCGAGTCGAGCTGGCCGGTGGGTTCGTCGGCGATGAGCAGGTCCGGTTCGTTGGCGAGCGCGCGGGCCACTGCGACCCGCTGCTGCTGGCCGCCGGACAGCTCGTACGGGCGCTGGGCCGCGTGCCCACCGAGGCCCACCAGTTCGAGCAGCACCGCGACACGCTCCTCCCGCTCGTCGGCCGGCACCTGCGCCAAGCGCAACGGCACACCCACGTTCTCGGCGGCGGAGAGGATCGGCACCAGCCCGAAGGTCTGGAAGACGAACCCGACCGTGCCCCGGCGCAGCCGCAGCAGTTCGGCCTCCCCGGCCGAGGTCACGTCGTGCCCGGCCACCACCACCTGGCCGCTGTTCGGCCGGTCCAGCCCGCCGATGAGGTTCAGCAACGTGGTCTTGCCAGCCCCGGAGCGGCCCCGGATGGCGACCAGCTCACCGCGATTGGCGGTGAACGAAACGTTTCGCACCGCCTGCACGGCGTGCTCACCGCGGCCGAAGGTTCGGCTCACCACGCTGACCCGGACCACCTCGGCAGGCGGCACTTCCGGCCCGCCACCCGTCGGGGCCGCTCCCGCGACCGCCATGTCGTGAAAGCTCATTGGTGCACCCTTGTCTCACTCGGGCCGATCGGGGTTCGAGTGCACCGGTGACTGTCGGGCCATCGCCCAGC
>NZ_JBNCKT010000278.1:0-1449 GCF_049841675.1 Micromonospora sp. DT4 | reverse complement strand
CCGTTACCTTTTTGATCGTCCCCAGCCGGGGACTGCTCGGTCGCTCGGCCCGGTATGACTTACCGCCCCTGTCGTACGCATGATCCGGGGGGTGTTGTCGCCGGGCCGGGTGGCGCCGACGGACCGCTGATAGGGACACGGCCACCCGCTCTTTGGGGTAGGTCTCTTCGTAACGTGGCTGCCGGCAGTCGACGCCTGATCGACCGGGTCATGAGGTGACGTCGCGGGGAGGCGATAGCAGTGC
This sequence comes from Micromonospora sp. DT4, assembly GCF_049841675.1. Taxonomy (NCBI): domain Bacteria; kingdom Bacillati; phylum Actinomycetota; class Actinomycetes; order Micromonosporales; family Micromonosporaceae; genus Micromonospora; species Micromonospora sp. DT4. The sequence continues at coordinate 1,205 of NZ_JBNCKT010000278.1, read as the reverse complement.
ACGGCGACTACCAGGTGTTCCTCGGTCTGGATGTCGGCAAGGACGGCCACCACGCCGTCGCGTTGACCCGGGACGGCAAGCGGCTGCACGACGCCGCGCTGGTCAACACCGAGGCGAAACTGCGGCAGGTCTTCGACAAGCTCGGCCGCCATGGCCGTGTCCTGGTCGTGGTCGATCAGCCCGCGACGATCGGCGCTCTGCCCGTCGCGGTCGCCCGAGCCTGCGGCCATCAGGTCGCCTACCTGCCCGGACTCGCGATGCGCCGGATCGCTGACCTGCACCCGGGCAGCGCGAAGACCGACGCCCGGGACGCCTATGTCATTGCCGACGCCGCCCGCACCCTGCCCCACACGCTCAGGCGCGTCGACGTCGGCGACGAAACCCTCGCCGAACTCGAAGTCCTGATCGGCTTCGACGACGACCTCGCCGGTGAAGCCACTCGTCTGGCCAACCGGATCCGCGGGCTGCTCACCCAGATCCACCCTGCCCTCGAACGTGTCCTGGGCCCGAAAGTGCAACACAAGGCTGTCCTCGAACTGCTGTCGCAGTGCGGCGGCCCAGCTGGTCTGCGCAAAGCCGGCCGCCGCAAACTCACCGCCATCGCCGTCAAAAACGCTCCCCGCATGGGCGAACGCCTCATCGACCAGGTGCTGACAGCCCTCGACGAGCAGACCGTCGTCGTGGCAGGCACCACCGCCGCGGAGACGGTCCTGCCCCGGCTCGCCGACAGCCTGCGTGACCTGCTCCAACAACGCGACCACGTCGCCACCGAAGTCGACAGGATGCTTGATGCGCACCCTCTCTCCTCGGTCCTGACCTCGATGCCGGGCATCGGCGTCAGGACCGCGGCCCGGATCCTGCTCGAAGTCGGCGACGGCACGGCGTTCGCCACCCCCGGCCACCTCGCCGCCTACGCCGGCCTCGCCCCGGTCACCCGCCGCTCCGGCAGCAGCATCCGCGGCGAACACCCACCCCGCGGCGGCAACAAGCAGCTCAAACGCGCGTTCTTTCTCGCCGCGTTCGCATCCCTCGCCGACCCGGTCAGCCGCGCCTACTACGACCGGAAACGCAAAGAGGGCAAACGCCACAACGCCGCTCTCATATGCCTCGCCCGCCGCCGCGTCGACGTCCTGTTCGCCATGCTCCGCGACAAAACGCCCTACCAGGCACGTCCCGCCGCCATCGCGGCTTGACAAAAACATAGG
>NZ_JBNCKT010000277.1:0-1450 GCF_049841675.1 Micromonospora sp. DT4 | reverse complement strand
GAGGTAGCAGGCGCAGTCGAGGCAGTCCTCGGGGCTGCCGAAGGGTTGTCCGGTGGGCAGGATGTTGTCCTGGTAGGTGCCGTGGCTGGCTAGGTATAGGGCGAAGCCCCAGGTGTGCAGGACTCCGGTGAAGCGCAGGCGGCAGAGGGGGATTTGCTCGCCGTCGTTCAGTTCGCCGCTGACGTAGGCGAATCCGGCGCGGAAGCGGACCTCGACGCGAGTCAGTTGGGGCCAGCGGTCCTTGGCGTGGGAGTTCAGGCGAACGCGCAGGTGGTGCTGCATCGAGTCGGGTGGGTTCTTCGGCACGGACTCCATCCTGCCCGGTGCGTCGCCGACCCGCCATGATCATGATCGTGATGGTTCGCGAACGGTTGGGTGGATCGGTCGCGGCGGTGGCTGTGATCTTGGACGAGACCGGGCGGCGGGCGCTGCAGCGGCTGGCCGCATCGGCGAAAGCGCAGGTCCGTGAGGTCCTACGGGCCCGGATCGTGCTCGCGGCCGCCGACGGCCTGGGCAACGCGGAGATAGCGCGCGAGTTGGACGTCGCTATCAACACGGTGCGCAAGTGGCGCGGCCGCTTCGCCGAGCGCGGGCCGGACGGTCTGAAGGACACCGGGCGGCCGGGCCGGCCCAAGGTGTACGACGACCGGGTGCGTGTCGCGATTGTGGCTGCCGCGACCAGCGCACCGCCGCACCCGGCGGCCACCTGGACCCATCGGGCGATCGCCGAGCAGGTCGCGCGCACCGTCTTCGCAGCCGTCTCACCCTCCCAGGTCGGCCGGATACTGGCCGACCTGGACCTCAAGCCGCACAAGGTCCGAGGCTGGCTCACCCGCCGCGACACGCCGGAGTTCTGGGAACGGGCCGCGCACATCTGCGACCTCTACCGCAACCCGCCCCACGACTCGGTGCTCCTGTCGATCGACGAGAAGACCGCGATCGCCGCTCGCTCCCGCAAGCACCCCAGCCGCCCCGCCGCCCCGGGCCAACCGGCCCGCCAGGAGTTCGAGTACGTCCGCCACGGCACCGCCTCCCTGGTAGCCGCACTCGACGTACACACCGGCGAGGTCCTCACCGAGGTGATCGCCCGCAACAACGCCGCGACCTTTACCACCTTCCTCGACCGCGTCGACGCGCTCATCCCCAACGGCACGGACATCCACGTCGTGCTGGACAACGGCTCCTCACACACCGCCAAACACACCAAGGCATGGTTCGCCGCCCATCCACGCTGGACAGCGCACTTCACCCCGCCCCACGCCTCGTGGCTCAACCAAATCGAGCTGGTCTTCTCCGCCCTGACCCGCAGCGTCCTGCGCCACGGCGACTTCGCCAGCCGCGACGACCTCATCGACAAACTGGACAGCTACATCATCAACCGTAACGAGACCGCGAAGCCCTTCCGCTGGACCTACGACGGCACCCCACTCAAGGAAACAACCTGATCAAC
>NZ_JBNCKT010000276.1:0-1495 GCF_049841675.1 Micromonospora sp. DT4 | reverse complement strand
GCTCATTGGTGCACCCTTGTCTCACTCGGGCCGATCGGGGTTCGAGTGCACCGGTGACTGTCGGGCCATCGCCCAGCTCGCTCGACCTTTGAGGTCCAGCGTGAGTTCTGCGAGGCCCGGCGGCCCGGGACACCCCGACTGGCAACAGGGCTATGCGCCATCGAGCGCCGCTCAATGAGCGACCGGCAGTGGTGTCCCGGAACCACCAGGTGCTTCCCCACTGGTAGCGCAGCGGAGAGGCAACAATGAGTGTGACTGACACCGCCGCGCCGGCGCGAGGGAACTCGGCCGGGGTGGACTGGGCCAAGGACGACTACGCGGTCTGCGTGGTCGACACCGACGGTGAGCCGGTGGAGCGGCTGACCCTGACATACACCAAGACCGGCCTGAGACGGTTGCTCGACCTGCTCGACCGGCATCAGGTGGACGCGGTCGGCATCGAACGCCCAGACGGGCCGATCGTCGACGCGCTGCTGCCCGCCGACACGACCGTGTACGTGATCCCACCCTCGCAGGTCAAGGCACTGCGCCGACGCTACGGCTCGGCCGGCAACAAAGACGACCGCTTCGATGCCTACGTCCTGGCCGACACGGTACGCACCGACCGGCGCCGGCTGACCCCCCTGGTTCTGGACAGCGAGGCGACCACCGGGCTGCGTAAGCTGTGCCGCGCTCGTAAGGACCTCGTCGCCCACCGCATCGCGGTCGCCAACCAGCTGCGCGCTCACCTGGCCACGGCCCTGCCGGCCACCGTCGAGCTGTTCAACGAGATCGACTCGTCGATCAGCCGGCAGTTCCTGACCCGGTTCACCACCCAGGACGACCTGGACTGGCTCTCGCCCAAGCGCCTGGCCGCCTGGCTCAAGAGCGTGAGCTACAGCGGCCGCACCGACCCGACCGTCCTGCACGCCCGCATCAACGCCGCACCTCACGGCGCCACCGGCGACTACGGACAGACCCTGGCCGGCATCACCCGCGCCTACCTCGCCACCCTGGCCGCCGTCATGACCCAGATCGACACGCTGAACCAGCAGATCACCGACGCCCTCGACCAGCACCCCGACCGGGACATCTTCACCAGCCTGCCCCGCTCCGGCACCATCCGCGCCGCCCGACTGCTCGCCGAAATCGGCGACGCCCGAGGCCGGTTCCCCACCCCCGCCGCACTGGCCTGCCTCGCCGGCGTCGCACCCTCGACCCGCGAATCCGGCAAAGTCCGCATCGTGGCCTTCCGCTGGGCAGTGGACAAACAACTGCGCGACGCCGTCTGCGACTTCGCCGGCGACAGCCGCCACGCCAACCCCTGGGCGGCCAACCTCTACGCCCAAGCCCGCGCCCGCGGCCACGACCACCCCCACGCGGTCCGCGTCCTGGCCCGCGCCTGGCTGGGCATCATCTGGAAATGCTGGACCACCAACACCGCCTACGACCCAGACCACCACAGAGCCCTCCAACAGCTGATCAGACAAGATCAACTTGCGGCGGCTTGACACAG
>NZ_JBNCKT010000275.1:0-1514 GCF_049841675.1 Micromonospora sp. DT4 | reverse complement strand
AGCGCGAAGCCGCCCGACGCATCAACGCCGAACGACTTCTCACTGCGTAGCCGTCCAGTTACCCGACAGTCTCTAAGGGAGGCGGTCCGCGACGACTTCCCGCACCTGCCCAGCGGCTGCCACATCGAGCTGGACCGGGTGTCGAAGGACATCGTGCTCGCCAACCTGAAGAACACGCTCCCCACCTCCAAGGCAGGGTTGGTGTCCGAGCTGCGGCACCTTGGAGACGTCAGCCTGGCCACGTTCCTCCGGGAGACCGGCCTTGAGATCGAGGACGTATACCGGTCGGCCAGCCTCGGCGGCTGGACCGGTCTGCGCCGCCTCGCCGACATTGAGACGTCCGCGCCCAGCGAAGACGACCGCGAACTCGGCCGCGCCATCGGTCGCATGCTGCACACCGATGACACCGACCGGCTCGAGCTGCTGACCCGGGTCGCGGCCGGACCGCCCGCGCCAGGTCAGCAGGTGTACGCGGGCAACGGTCGCCTGCTCAACATGCTGCACTTCAGTCTCTGGGGGCCTTCCGCGCCCCTCGCCACGCGCGAAGAGCGCTTGGCGCGACTGTGGAAGGAACCGGCGCGCTGCGCCGAGTTACAACAGGTCGCCGAGGTGCTGCGGGATCGGATCCACCGGGTCACGCCGGCTGCCGCCCCGGGTGCCGTGCCGCTGCGGGTCCACGCCCGGTACAGCCGCAACGAGGCGTGCGCCGCCTTCGGAATGCCCAATCCGGGCTCGCTGCGCGAGGGCGTGAAGTGGCTGCCGGACGCCCAGGCCGATCTGTTCTTCGTCACGCTGGTCAAGTCCGAAGCGCACTACTCCCCCACCACCATGTACGCCGACCGGGCCATCACCGACACGCTGTTCCAGTGGGAGTCGCAGAGCACCACCTCGGCGGCGTCGGCGACGGGACAGCGCTACACGTCGGGCACCTCGACCGTGCACCTTTTCGTCCGGGAGACCCGGGTCGCCGACCGCGACCTGGGAGCACCGCCGTACCTCTACGCGGGCACGATGACGTACGAGTCGCACACCGGCGACCGGCCGATGCGGATTCTCTGGCGACTCCACCAGGCCCTACCCGCCGACGTCTACGCCACCGCCCGAGCGATCGCGGCATAACCGAATCCGATCAGGCCGCGTCGGCTTCCGACGCGAACTTGATATCTAGCCGCCTGTCGAAGGCTCGAGCGAGGCGTTCCAACACGGGGAGCGTCGGCATGGTGCCACCGGCCTCGAAGCGGGCGACCGCGGACTGAGTCATGCCGGCCGCTCGCGCCAACTGGCTCTGGCTCCAACCCTGCCCCTCCCGCAGGTGACGTACTTCCTGGCCAAGCTCGAAGGCGATCCGGGTCGCTTCGTACGCCTCACCAGCGCCCGGCTCGGCCATCCGGCGCTCACGCAGGTCACTCCAGTCCAGACGATCGCTCATCGCTATACCCGTTACCTCTCAGTGCGCTTTGGCAAGCACACGGTTGGTAGTCCTGCCTTGCGGCGGAACGGTCCCGGTCTGACCG
>NZ_JBNCKT010000274.1:0-1526 GCF_049841675.1 Micromonospora sp. DT4 | reverse complement strand
CCGACGCGCGTCCCGCACCGTAACGCCCATACACCCCAAACGATCACAAACCATTTGGGTTACGGGTCAATAACCGATATGGCGGCATCCGTGCGCCGGAATGCCGCCACATCGCCGAGCTGGAGTGGACGAACGGCGTCACCTCTCGGCGTCGGGCAGGTCGTCCGGCTCGGTGACCCAGGCGGAGAAGACCGGCACCCCGTGCCACGGCCCGGTGGTGCCGTCGGCCCTGCTGTCGGTGGCGACGGCCACCACGGCGTACGGGTGGCCGAAGCGCAGCTCGGCGGTCCGGGCGACCCCTTCCGGGGGCAGGCTGACCGTGCCGAACATCCCGGTCACCGCCGCCGCCTCGAACCCGTACCGGCCGTACCGGGCCATCGCCACCTGTCGCGCCTCGAAGCCCTGCACCGGTTGGTCGAGCGCCCGGGCCAGCGTCACCGCGGCGGCGGGGAAACCCAGTGACTCGGCGGTGAGATCGTGGTCGCTGCGCGCCGACCAGCAGGGGAGTATCGCCTGGTGCCGCTCCTCGCGGCCGTCGCGGGCACGGGTCCGCACCCGCTCCTCGCGCAGCGTCCACAGCGGAGTGTCGCCGAGCGGCAGGTCGAACAGTGAGCGCCGACCGGCCGGTCGCCCGCCGTCGGCCGCGCCGGCGCTGAGACGGTACGCGGTGGCGAGCACATCGGCCGCCGGCACGTGTGGCGCGGCGGCCACCGAGAGGACCACCAGTCCCGCGCCCTCGCTCGCCTGGGACCGGGCGGCGTGCACGATCACGTCACCCGCCCGCTCGGTCGCGACGATGGCACCCTGGTGCCCGTGGCCCGGGCTGCGCAGCACGTGGCGCAGGTCCGTCCAGGCGCTGGCGGGGCCGAGCGCGCGGGCGTCGGCGACGTCGAAGGGCTCGGCCCACGAGATCCGGGTGGCCAGCGCGCTGGCCAGGGCGAACACCACGTCCGGGCTGACCTTCAGGGGGAACGTCTCGATCAGGCCGTCGGTGTGCTCGCGCGCCCAGGCGTCCAGCCCGGCCTGGTCGGGGAGCGTGCCCACCTCGGTCGCCGCGGGGAGCGTGGCCCGCCACCCGGCCGGCGCGTCGACGGGCCGACCCGCTCGGAGCCACAGTGCGGTGGCGGACGCGACCAGCGGGTGCGGCGCGTCCAACAGGACGCGGGCCAGGTCGGCCGCGCCGGCCAGGTCGGTGCCCAGCGCCGCCACCAGCCCCTCGGCCGCCGCGTCCGCACCGGTCGCCGCTTCTGACCCGGCTGCCGCATCCGGGTCGGACGTGTTCGAGTCGGTCGCCCGGCCGGCTCCGGTCGTCGCGGCGCTGAGTGCGAGCAGCAGCCAGGCGCCGAGCGGGGAGGCGACGTGGTGCCGGTCGCCGATCGTGGCGTGCAGCCGCTCGGCGTACGCGGACAGCGGGCCGTGCAGGTCGGTCGTCATGCCTCCACTCTGCCCGGCTAGCCCTGCATTCCGCACGTCGGCGATCGTCAGCACCATTCCAGCGGATTGACGTCGAGCAGGTCGAGGATTTC
>NZ_JBNCKT010000273.1:0-1560 GCF_049841675.1 Micromonospora sp. DT4 | reverse complement strand
TCTGACGCGAAGATTCCCTTCGCGTCAGAGGCGGTTGGTTCGCTTCACGACGCGTTCTCCAGGGTGACGCGGTATCCCATGGCTTCGAGTTGATGGATGGCTCGTTTCTTGGATCGGTCGGGGTGCAGGCGGGTGAAGTAGTCACCGCCGGGGTCGTCGTAGAGGGTGCCGGTGGTGCCCATGTGCCAGATCGCGGTGAGCATGGAGTGTTGGATGGCTACGTTGGCCTTCTGCGGTCCACGGCGTGAGGCGATGCGCCGGTATCGGGCGCCGAGGTAGGTGCGCGGGTTCTGGGAGCAGGCCATCGCCGCCGCTCCCAGCGCTCCCTGTAGGTAGGGGTTGCCGGGGCGGGTTCGGCTGGATTTCACCTTTCCCGCTGATTCGTTGTTGCCGGGTGTGGTGCCGGCCCACGAGGCCAGGTGCTTGGCGGTCGGGAAGCGGGTCATGTCGGCGCCGGTCTCCGCGATGATCACGTCGGCGGTGCCGATGCCGATGCCGGGGATGGAGCGGATCAGGTCACGGAAGCCCTGAAAGGGCTCCATCATCACCTCGATCCGCTCGGTGAGCCTGTTGATCGCCGCCGTATGCTGGTCGATCAGATTCAGGTGCACGCGGGCGAGGAACGCGTGGTGCTCGGTGAACCGGCCGTTCAACGCTTCGGTCAGCTGCGGGATCTTCGACCGGAGCCGACGTTTGGCCAGATCCGCGAGCGCGGCCGGATCCGTGTCACCAGCGATCAACGCCTCCAGCATCGCCCGCCCGGACACCCCGAGGATGTCGGACGCAACTGCGGACAGCTTGATCCCGGCGTCCTCCAGCAACTTCTCCAGCCGCTGGGCCTCCCGGCCACGTTCCCTCGTGATCGCCGTGCGTGTCCGGGTCAGATCCCGCAACTGGCGAATCGGCTCGGGCGGCACGAACGAGCCCCTCACCAGGCCATGCGCACCGAGTTGGGCAAGCCAGGTCGCGTCCGCGACATCGGTCTTACGGCCCGGCAGCGTCTTCACGTGCCGGGCGTTGACCAGCATGACCTCGAAGCCGGCGTCCTCGAGCAGATAGTAGAACGGCTTCCAGTAGTCGCTGGTCGCCTCCATCACCACGCAGGTCACCTGCTGATCGACCAGGTGCTCACGCAACGCGAGGATCTGTCTGGTCATCGACCCCCAGGTCGTGACCATCTCGGTCGTCTTGCGACGACCGGCCCCAGCGATCCGGACGCACACCTTGGCGTCCTTCTTCGAGATGTCCATCCCAGCACAGCGGGAGTGAACGACTTCCATCACCAACCTCCCTCACACGCGGACCACAGCGTCCGTCGTGGGGAGGGCAGGGAGATTCGAAAGTCTGACGCTCGGGCTCAAAGGCACCAATCCACGGTTCCCGTGGAAGCCCTCCACCACCATGCTGACCTACAGGCTCGTCAGCACCACAGAGCATTCGGGGTCGACCACGACGAACCCCATCACGATCCACCCGAACACCGACGGACCGCAACCACCAACCAGCACCGAATCTTCGCGCACCATGGTGCGCCTCGATGACGGCGCCGTGTTGCTGACC